>DASPUC010000011.1 GCA_035623075.1 Nitrospiraceae bacterium
AAGGGGGGAAATGGTTGTATTACGATCTAGAAGATTACGGGCTTGGTAGGTACTCAACCATCTATGGCAGGGATTTCTAAAAAATCCCGTCTCGGTGGGCATCCTGCCAGAACCTTTTAGTAGCCTCTCGAACCACAGGAGAAAGCGGTCCGGGGTGCCACACGCCTATTGCCACATCGTTCATAAACGGCACTACCGGAGCCAGTAGCCACATAAACAGGCTGCTAAGAGCCTTCTCCGTAATATTGTACTGGTACTCTTTTATATCCTTAAAATCCAGAATGATCTGGTAACTCAGAACGTATTCGCGTGTCGTGTAAGCAGGAATCACCGTTGCAGTCGCCAAACTGAGAAATTGAGCGGTGTAATTTTCGGGGGACGATTGCTTCACGGTGACAACGCATACCAACCCCTTACTGGGAATATGTTCGCTATATTCAACCTGCATTCCAGATTCTTGCAGACCTACTCCAACGCCGTTATCGAGTCGGGAGCCAATAGTATCCTGACAAGGCCTAAAGGCGAACCACCCACAGTTACGAATTATGTAATAGTCAGGGATAACGAAATGCATGGGCGGGTCGTACTTTAATGCCAGGTCGTCGCTTCTTTCATCAGACGTTGGCGATGGTCAATCGCTATACCCACTTGCAACCTGGTTATATAGATAAAGCGGTGCGGTTGGTGGAGGTGCGGGGGCCTGGTGACGAGTTCGTGACAACTCCCGGAGAGGAGCAGTCTGAAGAAGACTCAGAAGATATTGAAACTGCTGGAGCCGGCGACTGGAATCGAACCAGCGACCTGCGGTTTACGAATACCAGACCCTGCCGATTGTTTAGATACTCAATCGCCGCGCCAACAGCCTGATTCTGACGAGTTAGATGGGGAGAGCCCGCAACTGGGATTTGCGTAGAGTTGCGCTGAGTGTGAGGCTGTTGTAATGGTGTAATGGTTACAATTACGGTTACACTTGGTCAGTAGAGGGAGGGGCCACGCCTATCAAAGGCGTGGCCCTTTCCGTTGGTTGGGTACTAGCTGGTCGCTAGGCACGTGGGGCCAGGGGTACATTTGCGTGGCCACCCTTGTGTCCATGGGGCCCGAGGCCAGGGTTAAACGCATGACAGTGCCAACAGAACACATGCCTCATGGCTGGGGCTGCATCGCAGTCCACCCTACGACCCTATGACCGATGAAGATTCACCGCGAAAAACTACGACGCCGGAAGAATGAAAAACTTGGTGTTTTGATATTTTTGTTACGACCAACTGCGGCTGAGTTATATTCTGAAGCGGGACCAAAAATGGAAAGTGGAAGTGGGATTACAATACGGGCTCTGGGTACACACCTGACCGTTTCAGACCAAGCCCAGCCATATCGCTCATCCCTTGTCCAAAATCCTAGCTCGAATCCCCTTGGTAGTGCGCTCGATTTATCAAGCATCTCGACGTATACCTTCCGGTGCTTCAGGAAGAAAAGTTAAGGCAGGGCTAGGATGCCGGTAAATAGAATACCCGAACCAAATCCTTGCCAGTCTTCGACTTCAGGTAAACAAATGGCTCGGAATCCGTAGTTGCGGGAGTCGCTGCTGACTCGATTGGCACCTTTATAGCTTCTGCCAGCAAGTTCTCCAACGGGCGTATGGAAAGATCGTAGCCTCCTGATTTACCGGGGAGCTTCACAGCAAACAGTGTGGAGAAGGCATCAGTGTAATCCTCTTTCGACAGGACATCGAAATTTTCGAAATATGCATCGTGCAGACCAATTCTCGAACCATGGTCGCCATGAAGAATGATGATTGAGTCCTCGAAAATGCCTGCAGCCTGCATTCGTTGAAAAAGTTCCTCCAACCTGACATAAAGGCACTGCAACTGCTGGAAATAGAGTCGATATCTCTCCTCCCTTGACTTAATGGTGTTGTCATACCCATTCATTTGGTGGGTTCCCTCGAAGGTTAGGGTCCGGCTCTTGAATTCTTGAAGGGAGGCGTGGGTTGAACAATCCTCTTTGTAAACGTAGGGGAAATGGGGGAGCAAAAGGTGCGCAAACATGACACTCCCTGGTGGCATCGCCAAGATGTCCTCCGAGAGATGTGCTAGGGCTGCCATGGTGTTAGCCGCATACGGCACAACATAGGTGTCCCAAGTCCATGCTGGCAATGGAATTCCCTGGGAAATAAGTCGTGGCTGCATAGATTGATAAAAGGACCGTATACGTTGATATCGAATGGATCGATTCAAGTATCCGGCAAAAATCACCCGGAGTTGATCAGCTACAGGCAGATTGAGGTCCGCGATGACTCCCGTAGCAAGGCCGGCATATTCATGACAGCTGTGCACAAGGATAGGATTGCCTGGGCAAAAGTCAATGGTTCCAGATCCGTGCACGTTAACCTGATAGTGCCTTTGAGAAAGTATCGTAAAATATTTGTTACTCTGAAGCTTAAAAGGAAAGTGAGTGCCCGTGAGGAATGGCCTGTTTTCGGCTTCCGCAGAGAAATTTAAAGCGTTAGGGACGGCGTTATACGTGCTAGCATAATGACTGAATGCCTTGCCATACACATAAAATCCGTATTGCTGATAGAACCCCAGAATTTTGTCTTTAATCGCTTGACCGGATTCGAGTCCAGTCGGGATACCCTCAACTCCGACATGCTCGTCGAGAATAAGATGAATAATCCGGGGAAGAGGACGGTGTGCGGCGTTTGCCGTACTCACAGCAAAGGGAACTTCGGCTTCGCTTCGCATCAAAATCGGCAAAGTAAGTGTGCTCACCAAGCAGGTTGAGAAAACAACCGTCATAATGTGATAAGAATTCTCTTGCCACTTCAGGAAAAGGACAAAGATTCCAAGAAATACAGCAAGCAGGCTGTACTTATTTATTTCGACCATCGTCTGAAACTCAGTATCAATGAAGAGCGTAATGAGTCCCGCGATGATCAACGTGTGCCAGACTCGTGCCCCGGTCATTTTGAGAACGGAAACAAAGGCGGCAAAGAGAAGCATTCCACCGAGCACAATTAAGACAGATGCACGATGGAATGAGAAGGAGTTCGTGGTTAGATAAAATGCGAATGACGTCCAGAGAATAAGGAGTGGCAGCAACAGCTCCTTTATCCACCCTATCAATCGAATGCCCCGCACGTGCTTCGCGCTGGGTTGCAGAGGAAGTGTTTTCTTGTCAGCAGACATTGAGCTTTTACCGCCTGTGGTACCAAAGTAGAAACCGACCGCTCGAGGATACGACGGCGGTCTTGACGATCTCAGCCTTTTTACTGATGATTTGCAGAAAAACCTCAAGCGTATAGTCCGAGAAGATGTCGTCACGTAGGCTAAGTAGGCACTTAACCATCGGATCGCTCTTGGGGATAAATTCAATAATCCCTCTGGGCGCAAGATCAACAATCCAATCCAGCAATTGCCCGAAAGGAATATTGTTCGCAATCACGAGATGATGTACCAAGGCGAGCGCGAGGATGCCATCGGCGGATGCGCGCTCACGCAACCCAGATCTTTCCCGCTCCATCCAACCTTGACTTGGACTGGGATTGGCAATCTCCATAAACAGCGCCTGAAACGGGAGGTGTTCTCTGGAAGCACGTGCAAAGCACGACTCCACAGCTCCATGGTCCGAGTCAAATCCAACTACGTACTCAGCACCTGCTTCCAATGCAGCCGCGGCGTACTCGCCAGTATTGCTGCCGAGATCCCACAACAGTTTCGGTCTCGCTTTGGCTACGAATTCTTGAATAAACTGCCTCTTCAGTTCTGTTTCCCTGGTTGCATAGCCAGATGTTGTCGCATAATTCTGCCAGAGCGTCTTGCCAGTGTCCGCAGGCTCAAGCGAGGTGATCCAATCATGCAATCCGTTCAACATGCGACGGAAGGATGAGAGAGGAAAAGGAGAAGTGGGCAGATCGTCCCTCTTGAGATACATGCGCGCATCGAGGGCCGCTCGTTGGAATATGGCCTGCATGCCGACGTGCGTGAGCACATTCCAATTGAAATAATGTCGCCACTTCAGTAATCGTCGGAAATCACTCACGGGAATCCCTTCCTGCGTCCCCCTATACCAGGCGTTATGGCTAATACCGAACAACGCACGCAGCAGGAGGGGAACCAGGAACTGCTCCGAGAATTGGCGGTGACCTGCCCAAATCTCTCCATTGTAATATTTTCGAAAAGACAAATGATCGATAAAAACAGGTCGTGTCCCCTGAAATTGTACGTTGTAGGCGGAAGCGTCTGAGAGTGTTATACCTTTGTTGAGGGCGGCTAAATTAATCTCCAAGTGTAACAAGGCCGCGGCTTTTAGGGCAGAGAATGACCATTCATATGGAAATGTAACAAAAGGTAACTTAGGGACTTGAATCACATATTTGACATCCTCTTCAACGGGCCCAAGCACCTCTTTGTGGACTTGTTCGGCTGGGAGAATACGTCCGTCCTGTACGAATTGCTGAAGCAGTCCGGTGGATTTCACATACTCAAAATGTACTGCATGGTGTTCCAACACAGTTCTGAATATTTGTCCCTCGATCTCATAGACATGGCCGCTTGGATCACGAAATGACCCAGGTAATGCTTCTATCATTTCCATTGCGCCTTCAGCCTAACCGAAACTACCATTCTCTTTGTTTGGTCCTCTGCGACCGAAAAGGAGATTCATGAAGCGGTGCCAATACAGTTTCAACACGACAAGCATGCCCGCGACACCACCTAACGCCAATTGCACGATCATGCTGCCGCTAGCTGGGTCAATATAGGCCCACGCTGGCTGTGAAGTAGTGAGCGCGCCAAAGAAGACGGCCAGAGACAACCCTGCAGTCACAGGCTTCATTGATGATTTCTCCTTTGTACGGGCTTCAGCCCATCGAGCAACATATATCTCACCCTCCCAATGTAGTGGCAAGATCTAGCTAAAAACGTAAGGCAATATTGATTACAATATTATCTGGCTGGCACAGAATAAAATGCTTCTTCCGGGGGATGGGATATTACTCAAAAGTAAAAACCTTTCTTCTTAAGTAGGACAAAGCCCTTTGTTCATCAGTGATAGCGGGTACGAAAGAATCCGTCCGTAGGAGACGGAAATGCAATGCTCCGTTCGGAACCTAGGGCATTCACCCCGCCAGCTACCTAAAGCAAGAAAGGCAAAATTGCAGTTCGCAGGGAACTATTCCTCTGTTGCATGCTTTGCGGTTTGTGCAGTCTGTTGCTCGTTGGAACTGGCTGGAGTTGGTCGAGCCTGGAACGAATGATGCGGGTCATAACATTGCTAGGTATACGTACTTACTATAGACAGGTCTTGGCCAGGCTTGTCCATTCGGTAAATCGAGAAAATAGTTTTCATTGGCCGGTCGAGGCTCTTGACAAATTCCGGACCGGGAGTTAAATGCAAAACGACACGGGATGCTTCGAAGCCTTGCATGGAGCCAGGGGAGCCTTCCCGTGGATGGTTTGTCTTGATAGCGCGGAGACTCAGCCCTGCTTCCCAGTAGTACTGTAGTCGCACCGCACTAGTACTACTGATAGACCTCGCTCGTAGGATACCTGCGTCCTCTCTCCCTCTATATCTCTATACATACCTAAATATATACCTAGCTCTATACCAGCACCCTACTAGGTAGCTCCCAGGACCCCTCTCTGTATTGAAAGCAAGGCTCCGCGTACACGTACGTGGGGCCTTTGCTTTATTGACAGCTTTTCACATTCATCGTCAAGCACGAGCAGTGCGTGACACACAACCACTGCTACAGCTGTGTAGCAGTAGAGAGGTGGGAGGTATGACATACGCAGAGTTCGAGGCAGCAGTAAAAGAGCATCGCTCAGACTTGGTTCGATTTGCGATCAGCAAGCTTCGCGATGAACCTACAGCTGATGACGTGGTCCAACAGACTCTTCTAGAGTTGTATCAAGAGTGTGGCCAATTTGATGTGGCTGGTCCTGCAAGTGTGAAAACGTGGCTGATGACCCGCCTCAAGTCTCGGTGTGTGGACGAACAACGGCGGAGATTAGAGTGTGCAGTTGAACCAATTCATCTCCATAGCTTCGATGAAGATAATGCAAGAGATTATGAAGATGAACGATACACCGTGGCCGACCTACTGAACGCGATCAGTGAGTGTGAAGCCTATCGCAGGTTACCGGAGGAAATGCGGGGTGTCGTCAAGGCCTGTCTCTTTGAGGGGTGGACGCAAAAGGAAGCTGGAAAGGCCTTAGGGCTGAGCCGCGATCAGGTGGCCCGAAAACTGGCTAGGGCTAAAGCGATTCTGGACAGAGAAGTTGTTAATTTTCAATCGGTTGAGGCTCCGATTATTCAAAGGAGGGTTGGGTGAAAATGTTTTTCTTTCGCCAGCCGCACAAAATATGCGGGCCAAACGGGTAATGTTTTAGAGGCTGGATTTCAGGAACAGGTTCTCCAGTCTAGCTTGGCCGCGTTGCTAGGGGGCAGTCCGACCGGTCTCTACCCCACAAGCTATTCTTCTACCTACTCCTCTGCCTATACGTATACATATACATAGTACCCAGTACATAGGAATATAAGCGTCTTAGCTCCCTCCATAGACCTCTCTCTTTAGTGAAAGCAAGGCCCCGCAGCTCATCCGCGGGGTCTTTGTTTTTTTGACAGGTTGTTCACCTTAATCGCTAGGTACTACGCGTATCTAGCACAACGCTGCTACATATGAGTTAGCAGCAGAAAGGGTTTTGTCATGAGTGTGGCACGATCAACGTCAGTTATAGAACCATGCGCGCCAGGAAGAGGTGAGGTGATTTCGATTCATCCAAGCCCCAAATCTAGTACAGGAAGCTCGGACGGATCGAATCGTATATCCATGCTCAACCCTGTAGACGTGGTTGATCTGTTCAAGGAAGTGGATAGCGAAATCCCTTGGGTATGGGATGGCTATCTTGCAGATGGACGGCTCACGCTCCTAGCCGGACCGCCGAAGGTGGGTAAGACCACGCTCGTGTATCAACTCCTGGCAGCCGTGGCGCTCGGAAAACCGTTTCTAGGGAGAGAAGTCGCGCAGGCAAACGTGCTGATACTGGGCTTAGAAGAACATCCTGGAGACATGATTGACCGACTGCGGACTGTCATCACTGAAGATATGCGTGGTTTAGTGAGGGTGCAGATGGCCCCTTTGCCATACAATGAGTCCGTGTTGAAGGAGCTAGTTACCTACATCGATGAAAATAACATTGGTCTTGTTGTGATCGACACGCTCGTAGCTTGGTGGAAGCTCAAAGACGAAACAGATGCGTCCGAGGTAATCCGCCAAGTATCTCCATTGCTGGATGTCGTACGTAGGACGAATGCTGCCTGGTTAGGACTTGCACATACCAGGAAAGGCGGTGGGGAGCATGGGGAAGAAATAAGAGGGTCCTCCGCTCTACTAGGAATCGTGGATATTGCACTCTCCATGAAGCGCACAGAGGGAGGAGGCTGCCAACGTATGCTGGAGAGCTTCCCCCGATATCGGGAAACGCCTCGTGAACTCCTCATTGAACTGAAGGAAGACGAGTACAGGGTGCTTGGAACTCCTGAAGAGGTATCCATGTCGGTAAAGGCGGAGAAACTCTTTGCTGCGCTAACCGAAAGTGACCAGACGACAGAGGAGTTAATTAAAAAGACCAGCCTTTCCAAGCAGGACTTTTCGAGAGCAGTGAAGAAGTTGGAAGACAAATGTGTCCGTAGCGGGAAGGGATGCAAGGGAGATCCCTACCGCTATCGGCGGAATTCGATTCATCCAGACACCACGCCTGAGGGTGGGTCCTTGGACGAATCGAATCCATCTCAAGAAAAGAGCGCCTCGGAACAGCCGAGCGAGGGTCTCCTCACAGGACAGGAGTAAACGTATAGCAGTACCGTAGCTCAAGAAATTCATATTGACTGATTGAAACCCTAGGGCTACCCCTAGCCTCACGGCGATCGTTGCAAAATCGTGAGCTAGCCCTCGGGTTTTTTGCTTTAGGAGGCATTTATGAAGCACCTGACGGCTATGAAGGCTATACGCGCGAAGTGCCTAGACTGTACTTGCAATCAACCAAAGGAAATCCGTTTATGTCCGGTTACCACTTGTGCACTGTGGCCATACCGGATGGGTAGGCGTCCCAAGAAGGAACTGCCCTGCGGAGCAGCAAGTGAAGGAGAAGTAACTAAGACTCAGGAGGAATCTCTGGTTCAGAGTCATCGGTGAGCTTTGGTGGTTCGCTTGGCAGTGGCTCAGTCCAGGGAACATGGCTGGTGGTGGGTGGAGAGGTTGGCGTCCCTGATCGCTTTGATGCGATGGATGTCTTCCACTTACGCTTGGGCACGGCCTTTTTCGCCTTGCGTGGCTTCCGTGTGACTCTAGCCCGTTTTGCCCTTGCCGTAGTGCGCGCAGTCTTTCTAGGACGCTTAGAGAGCTTGGCTTTGGGTTTACGTCGCTTCGCCATGTGTATTCGTTTAAGGAAGTTGGCTCCGGATGTCAAGCGCGGCTATACGCGGCGGATCAACGTACTAAGTAAAATGAACTTATATAAATAGAAGGAGTAACAAGCAATGCAGCGGCTAATGTCGGTTAAGGACGCAGCAGCTTTTACAGGTTTGTCGCCTCATACCATCTACACGATGGTTAGTCAGAGGCGCATCCCTTACATCAAAGTGGGTCGGTTGGTGAAGTTTGACCAGGCCATGCTCGATGGGTGGCTTAAAAAGAATACCGTTATGCCTATGCCACCGATAGGCAATTGACAGTGTGGTAGTGTATACACTATCATAGTGTTGTGAAGCTGCGGCTTAGGGAGTGGCGAGAGCGACGGAGGTTGAGTCTAAGGCGACTAGGGGCACTATCAGGAGTACATTACGTAACCCTGGTAAACCTTGAAGCTGGCCGATTTGATCCGCAGCTCTCCACGCTCCTGAAGCTGTGCAAGGCGTTACACATCACTCTCAACCAACTTGTAGGGGTGGCCAGGCGGCCACAGAAAGGTAGGTAGTCCGATGGGACTGACTAAACGGAAGGATAGTTACTAACGTTGAGTTCCCGGTTCTGGATGACGGAAAGGTGCTTCGTCTGGCACCGCCGGGGACAGGGAGACTAAGGCGATGGAAGGTAGGTTCACGGAATCGAGGTTATGCAAGAGACCAGAAAGCGGTCATTAAGACAAAGCTTTTGGCTGGTCAAATGCTAAGTCCATCACTGGAACGCGCACAGGCTGTTACATTCTGGGAATGGGCTGAGACCTACCTGGGTCTGGAAGAGGTACGCAAGCTGGCAACGTATGAAGATCGCAAGCTGAAAGTCGGTCATCTGGTTGAGTTCTTCGGTGATCGTCCGTTAGCGTCGATCACATCTGAAGATGTGGCAATCTATCGCGCACAGCGCGTGCGATACCCGATGACCAGGTGTGGTGGCTGTCAGAAGCTCCTTGGGAAAGCAGTGTGTCCGGTTTGTGGGTGGAAGCGACAGGACAGGCCGTTATCTGTGTCAGTGCAAACTGTGAACCACGACCATACCGCGTTAACGCATATGTTCAACGTAGCAAAGAGTCCCCGATTTAAGCTTGTGGTGGACAATCCAGCCTCGCATGTTGAGAAACCGGACCCAAGAAATGAACGTAACAGGATCGTGAGTGCTGAAGAATGGGCACTTCTAAGAAAGACGGGCGCTCCTCATTTACTCCGCTTCCTGACTATTGCCTACATGGTTGGTCCGCGGAAGGGAGAGTTGCTCAAGCTGGAATGGTCAGATGTAGACATGCGGCGACGAGAGTTCACGCTACGCAAGACCAAGAATGGGGAAACGCGGGTGGTACCGATGACGCCTGACGTTTATGAAACATTTGTTGAGTTACACAAGGAACGACGCCTAGACACTAATCGGGTGTTCCTGTATAACGGGAGGCCGTGGAAGAACCCACGAACCGCATTTGCCGCGGCATGTCGAAGGGCGGGGATTACTGGTCTCCGGCTTCATGACCTTCGCCACACGGCAAGCACCAATCTGAGACGGGCAGGGGTGGATACCATGACCGCTATGAAGATCGTCGGCCACAAGTCGGAACAAATGCATCGGCGGTATAATACGATCCAGCCGGAAGACCTCCATGAGGCGGCTCAAAAGCTTCAGAAGTATACGGCTAACACTGTAATAACACTTGCGTCCTCGCCTGCCTCAGGGCAAGTTATAAGTGCTGGTAATTCCAAAGTCGGGGCGTAGCGCAGCCTGGTAGCGCGCCTGCTTTGGGAGCAGGATGTCGGAGGTTCAAATCCTCTCGCCCCGACCAACCAAATCAAGAAGTTAGATTATATAGGCGGTCGAGAACGTAGCCTGGGGTCACAGTTGGGGTCACATTTCGCCTCGCCAGTTCGGTTTAGGGAGCCCATCTAACAGTTCCAGGATCGCCGGGGTCACACCGGCGCGGGTGGGACTCGGCTGCCGATCTAATGGCGGCAGCCGGTGTCCGGCTCGGACGTGCTCAAACAAGGCAGGCCATGACACAAAAGTTTCACGAACGGTTCAACATCCACATCCCGATTGAAGAGGAGAAAAAGAAATTTGTAAATCGAGTTCATAACCAAATCTTAGAGCAATTTTGGTGGGATCTGCACCCAGACGAGCGAAACATTTATGAGGGCAATCTGCTTATGATTCTTGGCATCAAGAACAGGCGTGATGGCACTCCGCTCCATCGCTACATCAGAGAAGAATTTTGGGCCAATGTTAAAGCTGTGGAAGCAATATCCATGATGCTCAAAGGCCATCGGAACGCTGGCTACCTTGAAGCCCTCATTATGCATATTCTCTCCTTATCGGAGGTTGATCTTGGCATCCGCTGGCATGAGGGACAATTCCGTCCCTCGGGATCAGGCATCCTAGATGAAAAACTCGTTAACGATGTACTTGGCTGTCTCCAAGGTGAAAAGTACGACGGTGTCAGAAGTAGCTTTAATAAGGGGCTAGAGCATCTTCTGCACTCGATTGGCAAACCTCAGTTGTTGTCCGATGTCATCACAGACATGTATGAGGCACTAGAGGGGCTGGCGAAAGTTGTGACAGGTCGCGGTGAGAAAGACCTCTCCGGCAATGCTGAGTCGTTCATCAAAGCGGTCGAGGTCTCGGATCTCTATAAACCGATTCTCAAAGAATACGTGGTCTATGGAAACAAAATCCGCCACGCCGGAAAAGATGGGCAGCCGAAACCAGACCTGACGCGGAAGGAAGTCGAGTCATTTGTCTATCTGACTGGTGTCTTCATTCGTCTTGCCTTGATTACCAAGCCCTAAGCATAATTGGCCTCAACTGCCGCCGCGCTGTATAGACTCGTGTGTAGAACGCCGCTACGGTACTGAGTTTCTCGTCGACCTGAGGTAGGAAATACAGGGGAAAGCATCGTACAGACTGAGTGCCGTCGCTCTACGAGGTCGGCACTTGAACCATCGTTCTGCTTAGAAACTCTTCAACTTCCACCACACAGCCTCGTGCATTGCGAACAACCTCTGAGCCGGAGAAGCGGAGTATGGTCACGCCCTGCTTAATGATCGCCCGTTCTCTGACCTTGTCTTTGTGGACCTGCTCCTTCGTCTTCTCGTGGAACTCGTGGCCGTCCAGTTCAATGGCGATCTTGATCCGCTCTAGGGATGGATCGTCTGGAACAATGAGGAAGTCGACTTCGTGGGAGCCTTCAACTGTCTGGACCAGCTCGTGCCTCGGAGGGGTGTCAATTGGGGTCCTCTAGCCGCACCGAGTTACTCTGGCGTAAGATTCATCTGCGTTATGAAGATCGGACCGTCGCCGAACAGAGAATAATCAATCTGCATCCACCGAGTTGTGATGATGCGATCAAGATACTCATGGGCGTTGATCCTATTTGCTTTTGTCTTGGTTCTAACGGGCACCAGCAAAGCGGCAAACGACAATTTTCCCCAAAGTCCGAGTCAGATTAAGCCAGAACAAAAAAAGTCTACTAGCGGTAAGAAGCCGTCCCCAACCTATCTGCGCGGTACCGAAGATAAGCCTGTCTTTATGAAGGGCGAGATCACGACCAAGAGAAGCGAGGAAGATATAGCTACTGATATAAAAGAGCGCGAACACAAAACGGCGCTCGATACGGAACTCGTCGAATACACCAAGCTCTTGGCGTACTGCACGGCCGGATTGATTGTCACAGCTCTGGGTCAAATTGGTCTGTTTCTTTGGCAGTTGCGTTTAATGAGACAAGCTACGACCGATGCCGGCAGTGCTGCTGAAGCGGCTAAAGCATCTGCTGAGGCTGCCATCAAACAAGCTGAATCGATTGTCGCCTCTGATAGAGCTTACGTCAAAATGTCTCATAGCCCACCTGGGAGAGAGGTTTCTCCTGGGCCAAGTAGTAAGTATGGGGTGCAAATTGAGGTGAAGAACCTTGGACGCACTCCGGCAACTGTTACGGGAATGGTTCTCATTCCGCTGGTGCTTCCGAATACGACATCCCTGCCTACCATTCCTGACTATTCCTCCGCTCAAAACAAGAAATAGCATATCTTTCTGTACAAAGGCGATCCATTTTTTCACTGGCAAGAGTTTCCCATAACGATTCGGGATGACGATGAGATTAGACGTGGAACAAAAGTTTGGTACCTGTATGGGTATGTGGATTACATTGACACGTTTCACAAACGACACCGTTCTGGTTATGCGAGAGTCTATCATCCGGACGCTGATGATCGAGGCCGTTATAGGGATGACGAGTCGTTTGCTGAGAGAAGCAACCTCTTTTTTGTCAGTCAGCCAGGTTATAACTACGACTGCCTGCGTCAGCCAGGTGAAGGCAATGATTGGGAGATAACGAACTAACGCTCTGTTGAACGAGCAAGGTGTTGAGCGCGCCAGTGATTCGCTTGTGCCTTATCCGTTCGGTTGATCGTCTTGGGTCAGAGCCATCCGCATTTTCTGGTCACGCTCTCCAATTGATTGGTTTTCAAATAATGAACTTAGACAATCAATAGTTCTTCATCCTACTGAGACTAACGAGGCGAGATAGCCAGAATGTCTGAAGACCTTACACGGCAATTTGAAAATCTATTACGCAAGATTCAACTACTAGAGCGCGTGGAAGAGTCACAATGGAATTGGCGACCGAAGAGGGTAGCACTGGCTCAGCGGCTAACACCTATTGTCATGGTCGCTGGAATTTTGATCTATATCCTTCTCCAGGAAAACCTCACTCGAACAACTTTTATAATCACTGCCCTGGCGGTAGGGGTTTGCATCTGTGTCCTGCTATGGCAGTCATCTATTAAGCGTGACCTAATAAGGACTGCCACCTACAACGATCGTGATCAACTTGAACTATTTCGACTTGGTTTACAATTGGCCCGATCATGCGGCTATGAGGTAATCCTTAGCGATGATCCAGACAGCGCGAGACTAAAGACATCACTGCGGATAGAAGGTGTGGAAAGGCCTTTCATGCAAATCTACATGGGTATATGGAGGCCTTACGATTCCTCCGATGGTTCTGACGTTGAGTCTCAACTAGGGGTTAGAGTTAATTTTGAGCGTGAGACATTGCAGGTTTTGGAACGGAGGTCACCATGAAACCAAAACTTACAGAAGAGAGCCCATCGGAGAAGAAGCTTTCTGATACCACTGGGAAAAAGCTCTGGCAACTGGTACGCCGTTTGGTGTCGACTGACACAACCAGTATCGAACCTGGGTCTGTGACCTTTACGCTGTTGTACCTGCGTGGTTCGTTCCGGTCTATTCGGCAAGGTTTAGGCGACTTTGCTGTGGACAGAACTAGACGGGAACGCGAGCATTCGAGCTAAGCGAGTTCTCGCCAGGTGTTTCCTGCGGGAATTACGATCGTTCCACCACGAATGCGAGGGCTTCGCCCCCTCCAATACAAAGGCTGGCTACCCCTCGTTTGGCACCCCGGGCTTCCATCGCGTGGAGCAAAGTCGTAAGAATTCGGGCGCCGGTGGCGCCGATCGGATGGCCCAGCGCGACCGCTCCACCGTTGACGTTGACCCTCTTTGGGTCGAGCCCGAGTTCACGGTTGATGGCAAGGGAGACGGCTGAGAAGGCTTCGTTGATCTCAAAGAGATCGATGTCGGTGAGCGAGAGGCCAGTTTTCTTGAGCACAAGCTTGATGGCCTCAACCGGTGCAATCGTCAACCATTCAGGCGCAAGGGCTGCTCCGGCATAGCCGACGATGTGGGCCATCGGGGTTAGCCCAAGCTGGGCGGCTTCCTCTTCCGCCATTACCACCAACGCTGCTGCCCCGTCATTACAGGATGGAGAATTGCCCACGGTGAGGACACCGTCTTCCTGGAACACCGGCTTGAGATTGCGCATCTTGCCCAGATCGACTCGATTCGGTTCTTCATCATCCGTAATCGTTACGGGTGTACCCTTCCGTTGGGGTACGTCGACCGGCACGATCTCTCGCTTGAAGGCTCCGGAGGCAATGGCATGCTGAGCTCGACGATAGCTTTCCAAGGCGAAATCGTCGAGTTCACGTCTCGTGAGCCGGTACCTTGCGGCACAGAGTTCACCGGCGTTCCCCATGTGGAAATTGTTGTACACGTCCCACAGCCCGTCTTTAAGGAGGCTGTCCACTATCTCCGCATGGCCAAGCCGATATCCCCGTCTGGCCTTCTCCAGCAAATAAGGCGCGCGGGTCATATTTTCCATGCCGCCTGCCACGATGATTCTTGCTTCCCCGAGCGCGATAGCCTGAGAGGCCATCATCACCGTCTTGATGCCGGACCCGCAGACCTTGTTCACCGTCGTGGCGCCGACGGAGTTGGGAATTCCGGCTCCGATCGATGCCTGCCTGGCCGGTGCTTGGCCGAGCCCGGCGCTGAGCACGCAACCCATCAGGACCTCATCCACCCGCTCAGGCGGTACCTGAATGCGTTTGAGGGCTTCGGCAATGGCGATGCTGCCAAGTTTCGTCGCCGGTACGGAGCTGAATACGCCGTTGAAGCTGCCCATCGGGGTTCGCACCGCGCTGGCAATGACTGCCTGCTGGGACTTGCTCACTGTTGAATCTCCTCTTGTTTCGCTTGGCTTGGCGGAGCTGTATCAATAACTCGAGAGACGTACCATAAGACTTACGTCATGTTACGAGTGGGCTCGACTTTTCTCAAGCAGGGCACAATCCCTTCCTCCAGCCATGCATATTCGCCATTCATGATGGCTTTTGATAGGTGATACACAACGGTATCCTTCTTGTGTCGACGGATTTTCGCGGCGATCGAGGAGGGAGGGCGCAGACGATCCGCCATATCCTGGCAGAAGTAATCGACGAGCGCACGGATCCCGGGCTTGTCTCTCATTTCCGGTTGGGAGGCAAACCAGAGAACCGCGGCCATGGGGAAGAGTAACAGACTGTCATTCACCAAATGCTGCAGCAAGAGTTGCTTATTGTGCAGCTTCTGTCGGTGACGGAGTGTTGCGATGAGGGTTGATCGTGTCAGATTCCGTGAGGAAGACTCGATAAAACGAACCCACCGGGCATAGTCTCTCCCGTATGACGCAGAAGCGGAGCCGGAATGAGCGAAAGTGAGACAGGAGAGGAGCGACATGTGCGCGTAATAAAATGTCGCGGCGATCTTGCGGGAAAGTGATCCTTCGAGAATGGCGAGACCTTGATCGAGATAGGGAGCAAGAGACTCGCGCGCCATCCAGATGCGAAGAATCTCACTCGTTCCCTCCCATACGAGATTAATCCGCGCGTCGCGAAGCATGCGCATCACCGGAATGACCGGTTCGCCGGTCTTCCGCTGGGCCTCGGCGGTCATGAATCCTCGTCCGCCGCGGATCTGGAACAGGTCGTTGACTGCCTCCCAGTACCATTCGCTTCCGATGATTTTGGCGGCCGCCGACTCCAGCCGAAGGTCACCCTTCTTCTTGGCCCATGCTCCGCAGAAGGCCATTACGGCATCGAGCGCCAGCGTATAGGCTGCCACGCGACAGAGTTTTTCTCCGACCAGGTTGTGTTCGCCGATCGGTTTGTTCCATTGGACGCGAGTCTGCCCCCACCAGCGCATCACGGACAGGCACTGCTTGAGGCCTCCCAGACAGGCTGCAGGGAGAGTCAGGCGTCCGACGGTAAGGGTGGCGAGCGCGATCCTCAGGCCGTCCTCTTCGCTGCCGAGGCGATTTTCAATCGGGACGTACACATTGTTGAACCTCGGGATGCCGTTGTAAATACCTCTGACGCCCTCAAATCGCAGACGAGTGACGGAGCATCCCGGCCATTGAGTCTCGACGATGAAGGCTCCATACCGCTTGTGTGCCCGGGGGTCCCGGAGTTCCTCAGGACGATCCACGATTCGTACAATGACGACCAGCATGGACGACAGAAATTCGCCATCGTGCTTCGCGGAATTCGTAATGAAGAATTTTTCTCCTGTGAGGCGGTAGCCGACGGTCTTTCCATTCTCCGCGACACGGATAGCGTACGTGTCCACTTTGGAGATATCGCAGCCAACGTTTCGCTCCGTGAGCGCAAACCCTGAAATCTCCCCCTTTGCCAGCCGTGGAAGATACTTCGTTTTTTGCTCTTCCGTTCCAAAAAGGCGCAGCGGCTCGGGAACGCCGATTGATTGCGCTGCCGACAACAGCACTGTCAGCGAAGCGTCGACGCTTCCGCACAGGGTGGCAACCTTTTGATATTCATATTGAGTGAATTCCTGCCCGCCGAACGATTTGGGGATCTTGATTCCCAGTGCTCCGAGGTGAGCCAAGGTTTTAATAACCGGCTCAGGGAGTTCTCCCTCGCTATCGACCCGTTCGGGATCCAGGGACAGAAGGGTAGGCGTGAGTCGTTCCAGAAAATCTAAGGCCGACGGACTCACCTCCGGGAGGCCGATAGAGGTGAAGAGGTCCCACCGGACATCGGCTTCGAACAAACCCGCAATAAAGCCGGTGTAGGAAGCCTTATCCCGGGCGGCTTCAGCGATCGCCTCGGACCCTTTAAACACATCTGTATGGCCCATGTTGGCCTTTCTTCCTAAGAGGCATCTTCCATTTTGTACCTCGGTGTATCCATGTAACTTTACCACCATTTTAGGGCCGATTATGCCGACTCTGTCTCGTAATGAGAGGGACGCGCTTCCTATCCCCCCTTATGCGGGAGACTCAATACTCCAAGAAACAAGGCAAATCGTCGGCCTCATGGTACGATGTCAGTAGGGCATCATTCAGGATTTCGGACGAGGCGAACATCATGCGTAATGTCGTGGTCGTCGACGGATTTCGTACTCCCTTCTGCAAGGAAGGTACAGATTTTCGCGAGACGGATGCGGAAGTGCTGGGAGCCTGGGTCGTCCGCGAAATGATTGCGCGTTGTCACCGCTGGAATCTCCCTTTGCAGGCGATCGATTGCGTGTTGGGAAGCAATGTCGCGACCCCCATGCATTCAGTAAATCCGACACGGGTCGCGGCCGTCACCGGTGGACTCCCTCCGACGATTCCAGCCGATACAGTGGCCGGCAAAAATTGCGGCTCCGGAGTGACGGCACTCTATTATGCGAGTCTACGCATTCGGAGCGGCGATGCCGACACCGTGCTCGTGATCGGTATGGAAGCGATGAGCCGAATCCCGGTTGTCTATAACCGAACGGTGGCTGACCTTCTCCTCCAATTCGGCAAAGCCAGAAGTCGTCAAGAACGAACCGCCAGCGTGGTTGCCCTTCTTCCCAAGTTGCTAAATCTTAAAAAATATCCGCCTGGAATAGGGCTGATCATGGGCCTCACGGACCCGATGTGCGACCTTATTATGGGACAGACGGCGGAGAATATTGCGAAAGATCCTTCGCTGAGCATCACTCGCGAGGACCAGGACGGGTTTTCCGTTCGATCGCACAGGCTGGCGGCGCAAGCATGGAAAGGCGGACTCTTTGCCGAGGAAGTTGTGCCCATGTTTGTCTCAGAGAGCAACGCCTACATTGAGCGAGACAACGGATTTCGGGAGGATGCCGATCAACAGATGTTTCACGATGTGAAGTCTGTCTTCGATAAGCGCCACGGTTCGGTGACGCCGGCCAATTCCTCGCAAATCACCGACGCAGCTGCGGCCATGCTCCTCATGGAGGAAGAGAAGGCCAAATCCCTTGGGCTGCCGATCCTCGGATATGTAAAAGACTACGCCGACTTCGGGTATGAGCCAGCCTATATGGGCCTCGCCCCAGTCGGGGCCATCGCCAAGGTCCTGTCGAAGGCTCGCTTGACCCTCAAGGACTTTGCAGTCTGTGAAATCAACGAAGCCTTTGCGTCCGTGGTATTGGGGATCACTCGCATTCTGGACTCATCGTCTCTCATGGAGCGCAAGTTTGGCCGCTATGGATGGACTGAACGTCTCGGCGAAATCCCAATCGACGATCTCAATCCGCATGGCGGGGCTATCGCCCTCGGTCATCCGGTCGGTGTTTCCGGTCTACGGTTGGCCACGACCTCCTTGTTTGAGCTCAAACGGCGGCATGCGGAGCGGGCATTGATCAGTATGTGTGTCGGGGGCGGACAGGGTGTGGCGATGATCTTGGAGAGGAAATAGAGATGTCAGGCGAATTCAGGCATTTCAAGACCACAGTCGCTGACGGGGGAATTCTCCTTGCAGGTTTTGATTACGCGGGTAAGTCGGTCAATGTGCTCAATGGTGAGAGCCTCTCTGAATGGCAGGAGATCGTCCGGTTTGCGCAACATTCCACCGCCGTCAAAGGCGTGGTGCTGACGAGCCTGAAAGAAGGAAATTTCTGTGCCGGAGCCGATTTGGAACAGATGCATGACGCACAGCAGCGCCATTCCTTTCAGGAGTTAGAGCAACTGGTCATTACTGCCCACAGAGTCTTTGGCGAAATGGAGCGCTCGCCAAAACCTTTTGTCGCCGCGGTGGAAGGCGCCTGTCTGGGCGGAGGGCTCGAACTGGCGCTGGCCTGCCATGCGCGGCTTGCCAGTGCTCATGGGAGGACCTGCTTTGCCCTGCCGGAGGTCAAGCTTGGTATTCTGCCCGGATTTGGGGGTACGCAGCGCCTTCCACGGTTAATCGGCTTACCGGCGGCTTTGGACATGATCGCAACGGGAAAGACAATTTTCCCTCGGCAGGCTTTGAAAATAGGCCTTGCGGAAGCAATGGTGACGTCTATCCCCTCTACGGTTCGAACCCTTGAGGAGGTTGCGAAAGAAACCCTCGTTCACGTCGCCATTGCGCGGGCCTGTGAACTTGGGTCGACTCCTCTTCGACCACGGCAGCTCCGGGCTAACGAGAGGCTCTTCAGCGTCCCAGTGATTCGTTCGCTGGTGTGTCGCTATGCGCGACGTCAGGTCATCAAGCGAGTCAGGCATTTTTATCCCGCTCCGCTTCGTGCCATCGATGCAGTGGAGAAGGGGATGCATCTGAGTGTCTTGGAGGGATCACTAAAAGTCGAGAAGCCGCTCTTGCTGGACCTTATGGCCGGCCCGATCTCTGTACACCTCGTTGGTCTGTTCCTGAGAGGCGAGGAGGTGAAACGGAGGGTTGCTCCCGTTCCGGAGGCTGTGACTCGCATTGGTGTGCTGGGAGCCGGCTTGATGGGCTCCCAAATCGCCGGGCAGCTCGCCGAAAAAGGGTATTCGACCGTGCTGCGGGATGTGGCGTCGAACATTCTCGCGACGGCGATGGGCAGGATCCATCAAGGGCAGGCTGTCCAGGTGCGTAAGCGGATCATCCTTCCTTCCGAGCTGCGCTATCGAATGATGCGGATTACACCAACCACTGACCTCAGGGATGTAAGCGTTGCCTCTCTTGTGATCGAGGCGGTGTCGGAGAAACTGGACGTGAAACGGGCGGTGCTTGCGGAGTTTGAGTCCGAGGCACGACCCGACGCGATATTTGCCACCAACACGTCATCGTACACCTTGGCCGACATTGCCGTGAAGGCTGCTCATCCTGAACGGTGTGTCGGACTCCACTTCTTCAATCCTGTCGCCAAAATGCAGTTGGTGGAGGTGGTGCGAGCGCCCTTCACATCCGACAGGGTTTTGGCGCAGGCCTGCATTGTGGCGAAGCGCCTGGGCAAGTTTCCGCTGGTGGTGCGTGACGGACCAGGATTCCTCGTTAACAGAATCCTCTCACGCTATTTGGCAGAGGCCGTGATCATGGTGGGAGAGGGTATCTCTCTTCGGCGCATTGACGCGATCGCCAAAAACTTTGGCATGGCAGTGGACAGCGGGCATCCGATGGGTCCTCTCGAACTCGTCGACCTGATCGGACTTCCGGTCGCCATGCATGTCCTGACTTCGCTCGCCGCGTTAGGATCTCGAATAGAATCCCGCGACGCGCTGCTGCGGAATTTCCTTTCCGCCAAGAAGCCGGTGACATTTTGGAAGTCAGGTAAAGAGAATGCGCAGGCGCTTGAACTCATTGCACACTATCGTCGTACAGAGTCTTCGGCGGTTGATTCCGTCTCCGACGACATCCTTCAGCAGCGCTTATTTCTTCCCATGGTTGACGAAGCGGTGCGCTGTCTGCACGACAAGATTGTGGAGCATCCCTGGCAGGTTGATTTTGCTCTCACGTATGGGATTGGGTTTCCCGCGTTCCGTGGAGGTCTGCTTACATGGGCTCGCCAGACCATGACACCTGGACAGATAGCCCAGGCATTGGAAGCGCTGGCGATCAAGTACGGCAAACGGTTTGAGCCTTGTCCGAGTCTCTTGAGCGGTGGGTGGTAGTGGTGAGAGGGTGTTGAGTTAACTCGCTCCAAGCGGAGTGCTGCATGCGTGAACAACCGTGGTTCTTACATTATCCCGAGGGAGTCCCCCACGAGCTCTCGCTTTACTCCGAGACGCTCCTATCGATGTTGTCCCGGAGCGCGAAACGGTTTTCACGCCGGCCGGCTCTCTACTTCTTCGGCAAGACGCTCTCATATCAGGAATGTTACTCGCTCGTGGAGCGATTTGCCTGCGGGCTGGCGGCGTTGGGAGTTCGGAAGGGTGATCGCGTTGCCCTCTGTCTTCCAAATTCTCCGCAGGCAGTCATCGCCTACTTCGGCATATTAAGGGCGGGGGGCATCGTCGTGGCCTGCAACCCCACCTATACGGAACACGAGCTGTCGCACCAGCTGCGAGATGCGGGGGCGCGAGTGATCGTAGTTCTCGACTTGATGTACCAGAAAATCCAGCAGCTGGACCTGGACCTGATCATCGTCACCCGGATCACCGATTTCATGACGACGATCGCGAAGTATATCTATCGACATCGCAACGGCCAACCGCCTCCTGAGATCCCGGCGAAGGATACGACGCTGTTTTTCCACGATGTGCTGGATCGCGTGACCCCCGTCGCGCCGAAGGACCTTCCGGTCGTGACGCCGGACGATATCGCGCTCCTTCAATATACAGGGGGCACCACCGGCATATCCAAAGGAGCGGAGCTGCGTCACCGCAATCTGACGGCCAACATTCAGCAACTCATCAGCTGGTTTGCGCCCGCCGAACGAGTGGAGAGCTTTCTCGCGGCGCTGCCTCTCTTTCATGTGTTTGGAATGACGGTCACGCAAAATATCTGCCTGGCCGTCGGAGGGTGTATGGTGCTAGTCCCTGACCCTCGGAACATGTCTGTTCTGCTGACGATTCTTCGCAAGAAGCAACCCACCGTGATCACACTTGTTCCTGCTCTTGTGCGAAAGCTTCTCGACCATTGTGATGCGAACGATTTCAAGGCGACGAGATTTGTAATTTGCGGGGGAGCCGCGCTGCCCTATGAACTCCTGAAAACATTCAAAGAAAAGACTGGCCACATGATTGTTGAAGGATACGGCCTCTCAGAAGCCTCACCGGTGACGCACTGCAATATTCCCCGCGGTCTCTCGGTCAAGCGGTCTATCGGATTGCCGATCGCAAACACTGAGGCAAAAATCGTCGACGAGACGGGTCGTGAAGTCCCGGTTGGCGAGGTCGGTGAACTCTGGGTGCGGGGTCCACAAGTGATGCAGGGGTACTGGAACAATCCTGTGGAAACAGCGAACGTGCTGAAGCCCGAGGGATGGCTCGCGACCGGCGACGTCGCGCGCGCCGATCCAGATGGCTTCTTCTACATCGTGGATCGCAAGAAGAATATGATTCTGTCAACCTCCGGCTTTAATGTGTACCCAGCCGAGATTGAGCAGGTGCTCGCTCTTCATCCGCATGTCAGTGAGGCGGCCGTCATCGGAGTGCAGCTCAGGGACGGGTGCGAATCGATTAAGGCGTTTGTTGTCATCACGGTTGAACACGTCTCTGCGGACGACCTCCTCGCACATTGCCGACGTTACCTGGCATCCTACAAGGTTCCTAAGAAGATTGAGTTCCGCAAGGAACTACCCAGATCGATTCTTGGAAAGACACTGCACCGGGTGTTGCGCGTTGAAGAAACGGAGCGACTCTCCCTTCAACGTTCCTAGGCGTCACAGGGGGAAGGACGGGGGCCAACCGGGCGAAAACGTCCCTGAACGCAAGGCAGGTCGCCAACATATCGAGCCAGCGCCAACGCGGCAGAGAGTCCGGGCGATTCAATGCCTACCAGATTGATGAGCGGCGGGTCTTTCCTGTCTACGGAGACAATGAAGTCGCTCTTGCGCTGATCTTCTTTCACAACACAAGGCCGGATTCCGGAATAAGCCCACCGAAGATCGCCTTCTTCCAGGGCCGGAAGGAATTTCTTCAAGGCGTCGAGGAACACGCCCGGCGGTGTCTTGCGCGACGTATAGTCCGTTTTATTGTGGATTGCCACCTCGTTGGGTCCCAGGAACACCTGTCCATTCGGACGGGGGCCGAAATGAATCCCCTTGCCGGTTGCTTGAGGAGGTAGGGCAGGGTACACCAAACGGTTAATAAGGTGCTTTTTCTCTGCGGTGACCACCTCGTAGTACTCACCCCGCAGGGGGCTGATGGTATACTTATTATTATGTAGGGCAAGAGTGGCAACATCGTCGGCATGGAGGCCTGCAGCATTGATTAAGCACGTAGCACGGATTTGCTGATGATCGGTGGTGACGATGTAGGAAGCCGCCTCTTCATCGATGCCGATCACTCGGTTAGTGAAAAGATACTCGGCACCAGTAGCTTCCGAGTCGGTCTTGAGTGATTGCACAAAGGCGAGCGAATCGATGACACAGACGCTTGGAATGACAATGCCACAGCAGGCACGAAGATGGGGTTCCCACGTCTGTAATCCCGACGGCGTCACAAACGACATCCGGATTTTGGTCTTCCAGGCGTTGATCCACAGACGCCGGAGCATGGACATCTCACGCCAGAGACCTCGGCGGATATCCTCGCGCGAAATGGCGATGACCATGCCTGTTTGGAGCAGGGGGATGTTGTGCTGTAACGCGTATGACACCGTCGATGCGCTTCCCTCTCGTGCCAATAGGGCCTTCAATGAACGGGGATGTTCGTGGATTCCACTATGGAGCACACCGCTGTTGCGCCCGCTGGTCTCTTCTCCCACCCGCGCGCGTTGTTCCAGTACGGCGATGCGGAGCGGAGCGGTCCACTGCCGCCGCCCTAACTCTCGGGCAATGGCGCATCCGACGACCCCGGCTCCTACAATGCAGACATCGTACGAGTTCATTGGGTGGGGTCCCTTCTGTCCGGACACTGGCCGAGCAAGCTATGCGCTGGGCGTTTTAGCGCACCCACGTCGTTGGCAACATCGTGTAGCCGTCTTGGCACCCTATAGGTGTTCTGGGTATGCAAAGCTGGGGAATTCGCATGTCTGATCATCTGTCGAACAAATACGGGAAGATTCTGTTCGTCTTTTGCGGCGGTGGGTGTAAGGCTGTCATCCAGGCGGCTGCGGCTGCAGAATTGGTCAATGCCGGCTTGATACCAGCCCACATCATGAGTTCCTCAGCTGGAACCTGCAATGCTCTCGGCTTCGTCGAGAATCCCGGAGTAGTCGGAGCCGAGAAAACTCTCCGCATCTGGGAAGAATATATCACCTCTCCGGAGGCGATCTACGAAGTCCACCCGTTCCTCCGCGAGAAATTGGCACGTCTCTTAGGGGTTGTACCACGGGTGACTCAGGGCTGGGGGCCGAGCGGATCGATACTCCACGATCTGAGGAGGGCACTCAAGTTTCTGCCGCTGGTCCTATCCTTTTGTGTGCGCATGCCGTTCCGCGTAGCGGGTCGCACCGTGAGTCTTATATTTCGCCTCATGGACACATTTGAATCCCAGCACAAGTCATTCCGGCGGCTCGTGCAGGCGCCTGAAGTCCAAGAAGCGTTCGACGAAGTGGATAAATATTTTGAATTCAAGAGGATGAAGGCCTTCCTGGATCCATTCCCGCTTTTAGCGAGACTCGGTGAGCAGATTGACCTGCAGAAGGTGCTCGCAAGCCCCACCGTGTGGCATATCCTGACTGAACGGTATGAAGATGGAGCGACCGTGATCTTTTCAAACAAGGACCGAGATCTCGCGATGGATGAATCTGAAGACGCGCGGATCCAGAAATCCAAACATGATGTCTTCTTTAAGCGTATCCGCGCCTCCATGGCTTTGTACCCTTTGTTTGAGATGGTTGAAATAGACGGCTACCGATACCTCGATGCTGATCTCGCCAATCCCCTCCCGGTTGAAGAGGCTCTCAGCCTCGGATGCGATACGGTGTTCATCTTTCTCAACGTTCCGAGGAAGAGTGTTCGTGTTGACCCACACCCCTTGCGGGATCTTCTCGAGTTAAACGACCTGCTACGATTGAATGAGCGATACATCCACCACCGCCTCACGGAAGCACAGATGAAAGCCAAGGAGATGGGAGTCAATCTTTTTGTCATCCGCCCAGACGCGATCCCTCCTGGCCTCGGATTGCTGGAGATTGATGGCAAGGTGATCGAATTGGTGAAGAATTACGAGCGAAAACGGATGAAGGAATATCTCGAACATTTGGACGCACACAACCTCCGATTTGCGCCATCCATTAGCGCTGATTCCTAACTCCAACCACTTCTGTCTTCGCATTGATTCCGGAGATCCCATGCCTCGTGTGGTGAGAATCGGC
This sequence comes from Nitrospiraceae bacterium, assembly GCA_035623075.1. Lineage (NCBI taxonomy): Bacteria > Pseudomonadati > Nitrospirota > Nitrospiria > Nitrospirales > Nitrospiraceae > Nitrospiraceae bacterium. The sequence continues at coordinate 24,996 of DASPUC010000011.1, forward strand.
CATCGTGGAGCTGCTGGTCATGCTCCGGAAAACACGTTGGCCGCGATTCAAAGAGGGATCGAATTGCAAGTCGACTTTGTGGAGATTGACGTGCGCTGCACGGCAGACGGGATCCTAGTGGCTCTTCATGATGCGACAATCAGTCGAACAACCAACGGAAAAGGACGAGTCGACTCCTTGTCACTGCGGGAAGTACAGGCGTTCAACGCGGGGAATGGTGAACACGTTCCAACGCTTGATGAAGTGCTCAAGGCGGCTTCCGGTAAAACAGGTCTGATGTTAGAACTCAAGGTCGAAGGAGTGGCGCAGCAGACTGTCGACGCGGTCCGCGAGGCTGGATTCAGCTACCCGGTAATCTATGCCTCTTTCCTGCACGGCGAACTGACCCAAGTTCGATCGGTCGATCCAGAGGCGGCACTCATGGTGCTGTTCAGTCGGCTACCCCGGGCACCGGTTGCTCGTGCAAGGGAATATAGATCCGCATACGTCGGTCTTCGGCATGACACGGTCACCCGCCGCCTGGTCGATGCCTTCCACCAGGAGAACCTGCTCGTGTGGGTCTATACGGCAGACAGCATCAGCGAGATCCAGCGCGCATTAGCGCTCGGCGTTGACGGTGTGATTTCGAACTTTCCGGACCGCATCGGGAGACAATAGTTCGCCTTTGTCGTTCTCCATCCTACCCAAGCCCCCTCGGCGGCGGCGTCAAGAAGAGTTTTGGCGAGTGTAATGCTCTTCTGAATGTTGCTAGACAACGCTGTGAAGTTTTGATGAAGGTGATTATCTTTCCACGATCGGTGCGGTACGCCCGCGCGAAGTTGCAGACTAGACGACCTTGGTCAAAGGTAATTATCCGACTCGTTGGCGAGAGGTTTCGCTCAACACACACAGCGTGAAAAACGAACAAGGCTCCTCGGAGTAACTGTCACTCTCAACATTGATCTGTGCGGAAGGCTATATCGATACAATTAAGCGGCGCTCTGGGAGCGGTTTGCGATGTGTTGGCAAGTTGGGTGTATTCAGGTCGAATGAGGTTATTTCAGGCGGTTTGTGCTCTGGAACGAACACGTCGGGAACACGCAGGTTTTGTACCTACCGAGCCTCTTCTCCTCTGAGGGTTGGAGCAATTCGTTTTCCGGCCAATCACAGATTAACAGGTTGCTTGTGGTAGGCCAATCATCTAGCGGCACCCCGAATCGGTCGGATCAGTGCCTTTTGGCGGCAGGCTAGGCTCTCGGTACCAGATGGACCGCGCCGGCTTTCATCGCGGCGATCACCGAACTCCCGACATTCAGCGATAAATCTTCCAACGCCCCTCGGGTGACCATCGCCACCAAGGGAAAGCCACATTCGATCTTCACCTGCACCATGACCCCGTGCGGAATGATTTCGCTCACCTTCCCGACAAGATGATTGCGCGCGCTCGTTATGCCACTGCCCGCTTGTTCCAACACCACATCTTCGGCTCGAATACAGACGAACACCGGCGAGCCAATTTCATCTGATCCCAAGCCTTTGAGCGTCGTTCCATTGACGCGGACGGTGGCCAGCCCGTTTGCTTGCTCGATCACATGACCCTGTACGACGGTTTCCACTCCCACAATCTGCGCGACCTCAGCATTCTTGGGACGAGAAAACACGTCTTGTGGTGAGCCAACCTGCAACACCTGACCATTCTCCATCACCGCGATCACATCACCCAGCGTCAATGCCTCGGTCCAATCATGCGTCACGATCGTCTCAAAGAAGCTTTGCAGTGTGGGATGAGCGGCGAGATAAGCTTTGGGAACGACCAGATCATACCGAGCCTCCTGGAGCGGAACGAAGTCGAGCCCATAATAGTTTGCGGCGAAGCGCACACCGACGCCAACGTCGGCCTGCCCCTCGGAGATCAAGCGCGCCACATGAAAGTGCGACGACGCAAGCCGGTCATAGCCCTTCACGCGGTTGGATGGCACACCGGCTGCCGATAACCTCTGATCGAGAAGAATCCGCGCACCCGCGCCCGATTCCCGATTGATGAATCGCACGTCGGGACGCGCCAGATCCGTGATTGCTCGAATACCCTTGGGGTTGCCGGCGGACACTATGAGGCCCTCTTCCCATCGGGCGAATGTCACGATGTCCACGTCGTATCCTTTGAGATGCCGCTTCACATAGGGCAGATTCGATTCGCCCGACGTGCTATCGACAATGTGGAGACCAGCAATATGAACTTCTCCTCGTTTCAATGCCTCTAGCGCGGCGCCACTGCCCATTGTCCATCCGACCACCGTAGACGTGTTCGTATGACGCCGCAAATATTCGCCAGCGAGAAAGATGGCGGGATCGCATCCCGCTACCGCAATTTCCTGCTCGATCAAGTGACGATCTCGTATCAACTGTACCCGCACAGAGCGCGCGCCTTTGTCCGCGCGCGAGGAAGAAGTTACCGAGCCGGAAAACAATCCGTCGGCGGGAATCGCATAATTTAATACCTCACCGAGATCAGCCACCGGACGCACGACTAAACGATTCCCGATGTGGGCCACTTTTACTCGTGCATGATGAGCGAGTGAGTCGGTGCCCAATCCGGCGATCAACTCACCCTGTACCATTTCACCGGTAGAGATGAGGCGGAAGAGGTCCTCCACGCGACAGTTGAGAACTCCTGCAAGGCGAAGCGCCACCGCAGTGGTGGGAAGATATTGATTGGCCTCGATCGCACAGACAGCCTGCCGCGTAACCTGAGCTGATGCTGCCAAATCGCTTTGCGACAGACCCTTGGCAGTCCTCAACATCCTCAAATTATTCTCGATGTTACTTGCTGGTTCAGCGCGATGTCGCTCGCCCATGCAGACCCAAATACACGTATACTTTCATAATGTCAAGTATAAATGCGTACAGCCTGTGGAAATCCCCGTAGAATGGCGGATTCTTGGGTTAGAAACAGAATCTGAACCGGTGCCGCTCCTTTATCCTGGTCAGCAGGTCGGCCAATGCTTCTATACCAAATGAAGGTGATGAAGGTGACCACTTCTAGCTGCCGAATTTCGGGAGGGGGAACCTAGCGTCAGGATAACTCAATGGTTGGCTAAGAACTTTGATTGTGCTGTAAGGGTCGATGGTTTCCACAGCCCTGTAAGGGGTTCAGAGAAAATTGCAATTGAAGGAAGCCCCCGGAGGACCGGAGGCCTCCCATTGAAGCGGCGCAGTGCTTCAAGGCATGGGCCTCAATCCACTCCTTCGATCCACGCGCGACGCTGATCAGGGCCTCGAGGTCGTTGAGACCGAACGAGGTGCCGTTGCGCCATTCACCGGACTGATCCTCGAACGGCCGAGAGAAAGTCGTCGCGAAGAACGGTCCTTTCTCGCCGACGTTCTCCCAGATCGTGGCCTTGATGTTGCCGCATCGCAGTGTGTTTACCGGTTGTTTGGATGGTTTTCTGGCAGCCATCTTGTTTCCTCCTTTGGTTTGAAATGAAGGTGGCTCTCTCACGAGAACTAGAGCGCCAACGCACAGTTCAAGGAGGAAACACGAGGCAAGTGCCGGTGCAGGCGGAGCGGAGAGGATCAAGCAGCGGGAGTGACGGGGGCCTGGCGCGAGCGGTGCGCCTCGCAGGTATTGGCCGGTTGGACACTGCTGGGAGGTGGCGGAGCTCAATCGACAGAGCAGCGGCTTTGCCATCTACTTGGGGGTCAGTTCTGTTCGGGTCAGTTCGGTTGAGTTTAGGCGATTGTTGCCGCAGAGAGAACACGCTGCGAACACGGATGGTTTGTCCTGAGCGATCCCATTGTCGTCTGAGAGCTCTGAATTGACCAGGTTTCAGCCAAAGAACAGGACCTACTGTTGACGATCATGGCTCCAAACGGGATGTCGGACTGGGTTCACAATGTTTAGGTGTGCCTGCAATTTTCAATGGGAGGACGAATTGTTTCCTCCGCTGCAGATTCTGCATCGTCGTTCGGTGAAATAGCCATTTCATTTGGGTTAGCCGCGGATTGGTCGAATAAGTGTCGTTTGACGGCACGTCAGGTGGCGCGGTATACTGTTGAGTGGTACGAGCTACTTTCCTCCTCTGCGCGCCTCCCGCATCCCCGTTCCCTGTTCTGCGCGATCCCATAGTCAAGTTGCTCTTACGCTCCCTGTGTGACCTGTGGAATTGGTTTAGTCTGGCGTAGAGGTCGAATATCGGGTTGGGGCGGGAGTCACGCCTGCCTTACGTGCGCTTCGGTAGTCATGGTGGAGCATGAGATCCAAACTTACGAAAGGAGTTTCTTGATGAGCATCACTTCGGTTTGGAGGCGGGGCAGCGGAAAGAAGAAGAAAATCAGATCCACTTTGAAGCCGAAAATTCGATGGGAACTGCTGGGTTTGTCGGATCCCGGTCTGGTTGAACCAACCGCGATCGAAACGATTCGAAGAGAGATCTCGTCGGTTGCGAGTCAAGGCGTGGGACACGGCACCCGCTCGGGGTCCCCAGAGCAAGATCCAAAAGGACGCGGCCGGAATCATCACTCCGATGGGAAACGAGCCAGACGCCGTGGTGCAACGAATACCAACTGAACAGTAAGTCAGAACACGCAGCCTCAACAATAAGATTGTCTTTCTTACCAAGGAGGACGCCATCGGACGAGCAGGCAAGACCACACTCGCGAAACGCGATCGGGAAAAGGCATTGCAGAGACAGCGTCAGGATAAGGAAGCGAAGCGAGCCCTCCGCAAGGCTGAAAAAGCGTCGCGTCCTTCCGCACCAGAAGGGGAAGACCCGGATTTGGTCGGACTCCGATGGGGCCCACAAGCTCCTCTATTCTGACCGTAGGTCGTCGCGAAGTGTCGAAGCCAGGCGCCACTGACAATTCAGCGCGCAGCCATTCGATCACGATGCGACGGTAGTGCATATGCTCCTTCAGCGTAAGCTGTTTCGTGCCCCAAGACAAATGTAGAGAGCCTTCGCCTGGCTCAGCGTGTCGGCCGCACAAAGGAGCCATCATGGGCAAACGAGTCCTGTATGTCGGCGGTCTTTCGGAGACGATCTCAGACAGGGACCTCCTAAACCTCTTTGGATCCTATGGGGTCGTCGCCCGTGCCTATATCGTTCGGCATAAGCACACTGGCAAATCGGCCGGCTATGGATTTGTGGAAATGGGCTCCGGCGAACAAGCCCTTCATGCCGTGGTGGCTCTTGAAGGCGCACTAGTTGACGGCAACCGTCTGAGGCTGTATGTCACGCCCTACGTAGCTGCCAACTCATAATGCCAACTGCGGAAACGAGAGGAGTACCGATGAGCCGCATCAACCTAGAACCGCTCATGACTTTACCGGACGGGTCGCAGTTGGTCATCAGCACGCAGCACGTGAGAGATGGGGATTTCTCCTGTGCCCTCTATAGCGCCACGATCGAGGCAGATGACCAGGCCGTATTTCGGATCATTTCAAACCATCTCGCGGCATCGTCTTGTCTGGGGGCGCAAACGCATGCATATGACTATGCAGTTCGGATGTTCGCCCATACGAGAGAAGTCATAAAGAAGCCGCCGTACCTAATTTGGCCAGGCCCCCAGTCCCATAGCCAAGCATAGGAAATTGTCAGACCAGCGACACTCCATGCCAGGTCTCAGAAGGTCCCCGCGTGGGTCGTCACAGGTCGCGATGGATGGAAACACACTGGCAAGGAACCACACACCTACAATCAGAGGGAGACACCAACACGATGAGCGATGCCAAGCCCAGCAATCCGCGATCCACATCCAGTTGGATACGCATTCCTGACGGGACGAAGGTCAGGCATCGTCACGAAGGACAGGAAGGCTTTATTGATGGAACGACCGAGCTGGTCATCGGGCCGCAGCGAAACCCTGATAAGAAGACCCAGTACCGGGTGAATGTCGGAACGCCAGCCCGACAGCTCGTGGCAGAAGACGATCTCTGCATTCTGCTTGATGCCAAAGACCTCGTCATCATGGTGAAGCAAACCGAGGCCTATCGTCGTTTCGTCACCGACCAGTTACACAGTGTCTTCGCTGACGACCGCTTTATCAAGCGGGCCTGAGCATCGACGACGCACGACTAAGAGTGTTCACGCCGGAACTTGTGTACGGCAGCATACCTGGCACGGCCAGGTCGTGGATCATATATGGTCCTTCAAAGAATTGCCGGCGCTATGGGGCTGAGTTCATAGGAAGGAGCTATGGCGATCACCTGCCCAAAATGCAAAGAGGGCATGATGAAGCTCGAGGTCCGTTCTACAGAACAACTGAAAACAGATTACATGAAAAGCGGCGGCACAAAGTTGGTATGTCAGAAGTGTGGGCATCGAGGCCATCCGAGCGCAATTCGTCAGGCGAATAAATCACACTGACCCACTACCAACGCCAAACGGCTAGCTATTGTGTTCGCGCTCTGCTATGATGATCACGTTTCATCGCGGTGGGCCTCGCATGAAACGTCAAATGACTACGGCCCATCATCGATATTGTTGTTGGTAGCGAGAATCTGATCGGAAGTCTGACCTAAGCCGCCCTCGCATGATTGCGACTTCGGGCCTCTCCTTCCCCTCGTAACATCGTTCTCGTGATTCAGACAATGTCACTTTCAAAAGGAGGTACCCCATGGGTACAAAACTGTATGTCGGCGGCTTGCCCTACTCGGCGACCGAAACGCAACTCACCACCTTGTTCGCTACACACGGCACCGTTGAATCGGCACGGGTGATCGCAGACAAGTTCACGGGACAGTCCCGAGGATTCGGCTTTGTGGAGATGTCCACATCGGAGGAGGCTCAGGCGGCCATTAGCGCTTTGAACGGCTCTCAGATGGATGGTCGATCTCTGACCGTGAACGAAGCCAAGCCTCAGACACCCCGTTCCGGTGGCGGCGGTCGGTTCGGCAACGGAGGACGCGGCAACGATTTCGGCAGTCGGAATCGATTCTAAGTAGGACGGAGCAAGAACAGGGGCGCCTGCACAAGGCGCCCCTCCTCAGATCCAAACCAGTCAAGATCTCATTGCGCCGGGAATTGGTCTGATTGTTGTGTGAGAGTTCGATTCGAAAATAGTGCATTTGGCAATGACATGCACAGAACTAATGCCCAATTGTTCATTCTTCATTCCGTATCCCACCGAAATCTTGAAGTTCCAAGTTTCTGAACCCACTACAAGTGAAAAGCGATTCGATCTGGCAGGGAAGCCCCCGGAGGGCCGGAGGCTTCCCATTGAAGCGGCGCAGTGCTTCAAGGCATGAGCCTCAATCCACTCCTTCGCTCCAAGCGCGACGTTGATCAGGGCCTCGAGGTCGTTGAGACCGAACGAGGTGCCGTTGCGCCATTCACCGGACTGATTTTTGAACGGCCGAGAGAAGGTCGTTGTGAAGAACGGGCCTTTCTCGCCGGCATTCTCCCAGATCGTGGCCTTGATGTTGCCGGATCGGAGTGTATGAGTGGGGATCCTTTTGGGGTCGCCATCTCGGTTTCTCCTTGGTTGAAATGCTGGTATGATTGGCTCTCGATTCCATGAACTGCGTCATTGTGCATCAATCAAGTTAGCACGCGCGGGAGGTGATACCGCGACAGCGAGAATACTCGTGGGTCACAAATCGCCAACGATGTGGAAGCGCTACGATGCAATCAGGGAGCAGGACTTGACGCAAGCGACTCAGAGACTTCACAAGCATCTCCGGGAGAACACGCCGGGAACGCGTGGCGAAGGTACACCGCAAGACACGGAAACTAGGGGATTGACAATTCAGGATGCGCCCGTAGCTCAGTTGGATAGAGCATCAGCCTTCTAAGCCTTTCTGATATTCCCGCACAAGACTATGTCGATATAGCGAAACACCGCTCTGGGAGCGGATTTTCTCTGTTTTGTGAGCTCAGTTCTTTTCAGGTCAATTGAGGCAAATTTAGTCGGTTTTTGCTGTAAAGAGAACACGCCGGGAACACGTAGGGTTTCTGTTTAGAATTGGATGAACTGGCGCTGACAGACAGGTCAAAAGCCTGACCTGAAATGACAAAGAACGCTGGTCGATTTCTCAAGGAAACTGACATATGCTAGGGCTAGTTCAAAACAAATGTTTTTGGCTGACTTAACCACTCAATGGTTTCAACTGTGTCCCGATGCGGCGCATGCTAGATGCGACTCACGCGAAGGCTCCTCGAAGTGTTTGGCCAGGTCGCCTACTAATGGCACCTCTCGCTCGTAGACCGTGAAATTGTAGGGATCTCTTGCCGTGAGGCCAAATTTGTTGATTAACATCTGGTGCTGCCGTTCTGATTGAATGTGGTAGCGCACCCGGGCTTTCAATTTTAGCCCGGCAAGTTCTTTTGGCAGGCGATAGGTAAACGTGTAGTCTCGGCTTGCCAACGGCATCAGGCGATTGTCGTACAGTTCGATAATCGCCGGCTGCCACATGATCCATCGACCCATCGTGTCGCTCTGCTCTTTCAGAACCTGCTCGTTCTGATCCGCCACCATGAACTCGACAGTGAAGTGACGATCCGGATCGCCCGTCGGCAGCTTATGGCCCGCTCCGGCATTAATGAGGGTGAGTATGACTTTAAGATCATCCCCTGCTTTCGGAATCGATGGCTCGGCTTTGACTTGAATGGCGACTGCGCGTTTGACCATATCAGGGTCGTGTCCGCCTCGCCACAAATGTTGTCGTCCGCGTCGGATCGGCCCGTCAACCGCAACGGGACGATCTATTTCCGGCATATGACAGCTTTGGCAGATGAACCCGCGCTCTTTCATGTAGTAGCCGCCCTCGAATTCGGCGTAGGTGCCGCACGGCCCCCCGTTATAGAACTGAGCCGGCCCACCCACGACGCTATGGCACCGGTAACAGAGTTGGGTTGTGCGAAAGACGGGATCGAATTTCGTCGGATGTGGCGCAGCTGAATCCTCGAACGGCCCAAGGATCACACCATCTCGCACATGGCAGGCCGCACAGGTCACACCTTCCTGCTGATACTCGGCATCGTAATGAGGATTTGGTTCCTGAACGGCTCTTTCAACTCGCTGGCGGGGGATTGCTTTGATCAACGTGGGTTGTTGGTTTTCTAGCGGGGTATGGCAGTTGAGGCAGACCCACGTGTGCTTATCCTTCGTCCAATACGCATGGAAGAAAGGATCCTTGTAGGACTGTGAATGGATGCTGGTTTTCCACTCATTATAGATTTCCGTATGGCAACTGCCGCAGGACTCGGCTTTCAGGCTCGTCAGGCCTTCTGGAACTTTTTGATGGGGAATGGCATGGGCGTAGTCCGACCGTAGGCCAAAAATGACCGTCGGCTTCACTTCGGTATAGTAGAGGTAGATCAGCCCTCCGAGAACCACCAACCCAATCAAGATCTTCCCGAGCAGCCGCACTTAGTTTCCTCCTCCTCTCGATTCCACAGGCCGAACGAACTTTCGGTAGATGACCGGCATGAGAAAGAGTAACCCGAGGACCGTAAAGGCTAATAGCAGTCGAGGTGAAGCCAATTCGGCAAGAGAGTTGATCGTACCTAGCTGACGGCCGGCAAAGGTATAGGCTAGACTGCCGGGAATGATACCGAGTGCGGTGGCGATGATATAGGTGCCTGCCTTCATTCTCGTTAGACCGGAGAGCAGATTGACGAGGAAGAAGGGAAAGAGCGGAATGAGCCGCAAGGTGAGCAGGTAATTGAAGGCATTCTGCGCGAAGCCAGTTTGAAACGCGGCAAGTCGGTGCCCAAATCGCTGTTCCACCCAGTCGCGGAACAGATAACGAGCGGCCAAAAATGCCAGCGTCGCGCCCGTCGTGGCTCCTATATTCACATACAGGGCGGCCCACAAGCTCCCAAAGAGAAATCCTCCGGTGAGTGTCATGATGGTTGCGCCAGGGAGGGAGAAAGCCGTTTGCGTGATGTAAATAAGGATGAATAACGCTACGGCGGGTACATAATGTTCCCCTGTAAAGGCCAAAAGCTGGTCGCGATTCGCCTTCAGCACATCGAGCGACAGATAGGCCATGAGATCGAAGAAATAGAATGCGCCGATCGTGGAAAGAAAAATGGCCGCAACGATAAGCTTGCCATACCCGGAAGCCTGGCTCTGGGGCGGCGAGAGAACCTGTTGATTCGGGGACATTGCAACCCTCCTTAATTCTCCGTACAGTAGTTTGCCGGGATGCCCTCTGACTCAGAAACCCACACACCACCTCACGGCCTTAAACTGCGATCCTCTCGTGGGGGAACCCGTTTACTCCTGGTAGGGGCGAGTCTCGTGCTGGCCTATGGGGTCGCCTTTCTGACGTCCATCATCCGCTGGATGAACTTTTGGCTGCGCGGACCGTACTTTGTGCCGTATCAAGCCATCTTTCTGAGCGCGCTGATGATCTTTCTGCTGTGGTGGTCGAGCCGCCATCATAATGGACCGCCTCCCGTTCTCTCAACTGTGATCTATGCAATCGCCGCTGGCTATACCGCTGGCGTGATTGCCATGGTGCTCTATCCGATCTTCCAGCCAGATGGTCTGCAACAAGTTCTGACTGCCCTCCAATTCCCAACTCTGGAAGCCGCCATTGCCTTCTTCTGGTTCCCTGTCAGACTGTTGACCTGGCTCTTGGGCGGCATCGCAGGCGCGATGCTTGTGGTCATCAGCCGCCGACCGAGTGTTTTAGAACGAAGGCCGTCATGAATGGAGCGTCACGATACGGTCTGCTTCTCGGCATCGTGGGTGTGACCGCCGCTGCGGTGCTCATCGGCGGAACGACGATCTCCAAAGAGACGGATCGCAGCCGAGATGGCTTGATCGGCCCCGTTCGGCAAGTCACGATCATCTCCGAGACTGCGACGACCATTGCCACCTACGATCGCGATGGGGCGCTTACGGAAATGGTGAGCCGGCCCCGTCCTGCTCAAGATGAGCCGGGTGCGCAAGAGCAGGTCCAGAAATTGGTGTATGTCTATTCAAAAGGCAAACGGGTGCGCGAGATGATCCTCGATCCTGATGGGCAAGAGTATCTCTCGCGACGCTATGCATATGATGCGGCCGGCAGGAAAATGGCGGAGGTCGCCTATCACATGTGCGGGACCTTCTCATCTTTGCATGTTTTTAGCTACGATGGAAAAGGCAGGTTGCAGGAGGATCTCTTCTATCAATACCGTTCGCTGGCCAAAGAGCTCTCCGAGTACGATGAACGGGGAACTGTCAGAACACGCGCCATTTATAGGAATGGCCTTCTCCAATCAACCACACGCTTCACTGTCGACCAACAGGGCCGGATCAGCGAACAAGTCGACATTCTGCCCGACGGCTCTCTTGGTAAGAAGGCCAGCTATCAGTACGACGAACGAGGAAATCCAGTTGAAGAAGAGATGACCGGCAGAGCTGACCCATCGCCTACTGAAAAGAGTCACTTAACCTATGAGTATGATACGGCTGGAAACTGGACGAGAAAAAGTGTGCAACGGTTCGTTAATCCTGTTGCTCAGGGAAACCAACCTCTCTTCGAAGCAACAATCACGGAACGGACTATTAGCTATTACTAGACGGAATCTCTCCTCGCTACACCAAATGCTCATCCAAGATCAGGTTACTGTGCATTGTTGTGCCCAACTCCAACTCACTCCGGCCTACTCCAGCCAAGGGGCGATTTCGCTAAATCTTGGCTAGAGTAGGCCTGAGTGAGCCTGAGTAGGCTGGAGTTGAGGCCGGGACACGGTTTCCTATACCGCGGGTCGGTTGAGCGTTTCCTTACGATGAGAGGTATCGTTGGAACTTACGGACACGCCTTTTGTAATCAGAAGACTTATGACGAGAGTATATTTATACTTGACAATATGTAAGCTATCCATGTATCGAGTCATACATGGGAGAACGCCATCGCGCTGAACCTGTCAGCAACATCGAAAATAACTTGAAAGTGCTCAGATCTGCTAAAGGCTTGTCACAAAGCGACTTGGCCGCATCGGCTCAGATTACGCGTCAGGCGGTATGTGCGATCGAAGGAAATCACTATCTTCCGACGACAGCGGTGGCCCTACGGTTGGCAGGAGTCCTTGGCTGTCGGGTAGAAGATTTGTTTAATCTGCGAGCAACCGGTGAAATCATCAGCGGTGAATACATTGGTGAGCAGGATCAACCCGATGGTGTTCATACTCCGATACGAGTCAAGGTGGCGCGCGTCGAAGACCGCTATGTGGTTCGACCAGTGAGAGCATTGGGTGAACTGCTCGCGTATACGGTTCCGGCCGATGGGTTGATTGTTGGCGGCGAACAAGATGTAAAAGTTCGGGACAAGCCGAACAAGCGAATCCAAGTCCAACTTCTCAGGGATCGCCGTATCATTGAGCAAGAGATTGCCATTGCTGGATGTGATCCGGCGGTTTTTCTTGCCGGGGAATACCTTCGACGGTACAAAGAAACGGCCACAGTGACTGGATGGACGATGGGTAGCAGCGCAGCGCTCGAGTCGTTGAAGCGACGCGAAGTCCATATAGCCGGTCTCCATATCGTGGATGAGAAAACAGGCGAATCCAACATTCCATACCTGCGCAAGCACTTGCGAGGAGATGACTACCTCATTGTGACGTTTGCTGCATGGGAAGAGGGATTAATCGTACGCCGTGGAAATCCTAAGGAGATTCGCAGAATCGAGGATCTTGGCCGTAAGGGCGTAACGCTCATTAACCGGGAGGAGGGAGCTGGGGCGAGGCATCTGTTGGATCAACGGCTTGAACAAGGAGGACTACATCGGCGTGACGTCCGAGGGTACGACATGATTGCCGAGTCACATTTTCAAGTCGCCCGCCGTATTGCAGAAGGTCAAGCAGATGTCGGGGTAGGTGTTCGATCAGCGGCGAATCTCTTCGGTTTAGGATTTGTTTCGTTGCAACAGTCTCGCTATGATCTGGTCGTGCCCAAGCCCTATTTAACAGCCCATCCCAGCATCGGCAACCTTCTTGAAGCGATCGTCAGTCGCCAATTTCGCACGGAGATTGAGGCGCTGGGTGGCTACGACACGACCGAAACTGGAAAGATCCGACAGCTCAAGCCACAATAGTGCAACATTGTTCCTTCCTGAGGGATTTCCGCCTGCTTCCGCCTCATTTATAAGTAGCTAGAGTACCCCGTTCAGACGCGACGGTCATCTCAGACAACATCGCAATCTCGTTTTACGAGAGCGGATCCATTCCATGAACCGCTTGCTCGCCCTTTCTGTCAGTCCTCACCGGAGGCTAGTGGTTTCCTTCGATACCGGGCGGAGAGGGAATGCCCCGGCTGTGGTTGCCGATGTAAACCTCCAAATGCAGCGATGCTTGCGGTTCTGGCACGCTTCCGTTGATGTGTTGAAGGGTAGGCTTGAATTTCCTCCGCAGGTGGAGCCGTGGATCGAAGCTTAAAGCCAATCCCTTTTACAGTCATGATCAGTGTTTGGT
>DASPUC010000012.1 GCA_035623075.1 Nitrospiraceae bacterium
CTGGCCCTTGCTCAGGGCGACTTCGGCTTCACGCAATTTGGCGAGGATCTGTTCGACGGTGTGACGGAAACGTGGCATATGGCCCTCCTTTTGGCCCGACCCTAACATACAGGGTGGACCGGATTAAGGGGGCTAGGTCACTTGTTTCTGCTGATGTCTGCTTGTTGCCGCAGACGACTGCACGGCGGGAAGCGAAAAGCGCGTGCAAATCTGATGCGCTGTGGTTTGGAATACGAAGAAGCAGGTTGGAACGGACTCAACAGGTAGACACACAGCCGATTCACGGCTCTCACCGGCAATTTGCTGCCCCCTCCGAGATGGTTACTATGGGATGTCCCGCTCCTGCAGTTCGGGCTTACATGGTAGCCATCCGCGTAGACCAGCTGGCTTACACCTGCGAGGCGCACCGCTCGCGCCAATAAGACTGTCACTCCCGCTGCTTGATCCTCTCCGGCACGCCGGCGACGGCCTCTGCCTCGTGTTCCTCCGTGAACTGTGCGTTGGCTCTCCTCTTCCTGTGAGAGAGCCAACTTCATTTCAACAAAGGAGGACACAAGATGGCTACCAACAACACAAAACCCACTCACACGCTGCGATCCGGCAACATCAAGGCCACGATCTGGGAGAATGTCAGTGAAAAAGGACCATTCTTCGTGACGACCTTTTCTCGGCCGTTCAAGGATCAGTCCGGCGCGTGGCGCAATGGGACCTCTTTCGGTCTTAACGACCTGGAATCCCTCATGAACGTCGCGCTAGAAGCGAAGGAATGGATTGCCGCCCAGGTGTTGAAGCGTTGAGCCGCTTCACTGGGAAGCCTCCGGCCCTCTGGGGGCTTCCTTCACTGTGAGTCAGGCCCAACGCATTTCGACTTAACCCTAACATAAGATCTGGCTCCGTATAACGGGGCAAGGTCATTCCCGTAGCTTTTGATGAGAAAATCCGTCTGACTTGAACTCTTGCCACTGTGACGTCTTCAGCCCAATTGGTCTTTCGGTCCGCCCTATTAGATGTCGATAGCTATGAGATTGCTGACTGAGGTAAGAAGATGCGGCCGGTGAACCCAGGCTACCTCGAGGAAGTCATATTGAACCAAATCGTGGCTCCAGGTGTCCCGAGCTGCGAGGCATCGTCCGCCTATTGATAAAACATGGAGGGAGACATGAACCATTTAGTCGCAGGCCTACTCTTTTTCACAAGTGTCATACAAGGATGTTCCACTTTATCCGAGGGACGGGGAAATGCTGCATCTGCCAGTACGTTCTACGAGCGTCGATGCGGTCCCACGCTGCCACTGGAGCCGCTTGATGGCGAAGCGCAGAAGGTGTCAGCCGAGCGCGTCGCATTGTTGAGAACTCAGTTTTCTACCACAGCCTTTGAGACCGCCACCGCGCTGGGAGTGCTCCCGTTTCTTGATCGCCTGTTGATTCTTGAAGACCAAGTCGGTCCACAGGGAGAAGGTCCAGCACTCGCGTATGTGCGAGAGCGTCGGCATATCACCGACCGCATTACGTTAGGCATTCTCGATGTGTCGAGCGTGGCCGTCGAGGCGGACTGCGAGGAAGGCCGCGCCGCCTTGTTGGCCGAACATTTACAAAAGGCCCTCGATGAGCGTCAGGGGACCTATACCGTATTCGGCTTAGTCGGGAGCGGCGTCTTCACGATTGTGAGCGGAGCCATTGCCATAGGGGCAAACAGCATCGGTGTGATCAACACGGCGAATATCGCCACTGTTATCGGCGGAGTTAGCGAACTCATTTTTGGGTCAGCCGCGTTGGTCGACACAACCGCAGGAGGGGAGCTTCATCACGAGCGCAATCTTCTCAGAGACATCTGGACTGGCGAAAATAGCACGTTTGTCCCCGCCGTCTGGTCCTTTCTGAACAGGCGCCTGACGGATGAGCCGGCTCAACGGACCCTGCGAGAAAACCTCATCATGCGATGGCAAGAAGAGGGCCGGCTGGGCCCTGTCGGATCGGACACCGAACGGCACCGCATCGACCTGTTTTTTGGGAAGGGAGGCCGCTACACCATCGATGAGCTCCGAGCCAGAGCCGCCATGCTCGATCTCCTCGAAACCGATATTAGCTTGATGCATCAAGGGCTGAATCGGTTGATTCGCGAACTGTTGAAACGCGATAAGGTGTGATCGTGCACGGAACGGCTGTCGGTGAATGCCAACGGCATCTGGCATTAAGGTTTTGCCGGCCTTGCGCGTTGCCGGCTCTACGGACTTCCTCTGTGCTAGTAACCTCGCCCCCTTATTACGATGGGACCAGATCCATAGGCAATGTCCACTGAGTGTCTGCCCAAAAATCTGTAGATATGGACGGCGATAGGAAGATAATATGTTCAATGTATATATGGAGCGCAAAATCATTGAGGGAACGCTGGCGATATAACATCGGTCACATACGCCACGATAAGCACTTGAGAGGGAGGAGAGTCAACGAACAGTGAGGACGCACGATGCTACGTAGGGCGCAATCGAGATGCGGCAGGTCGAAATTCTGTGAATGTCGAAATCGATGTCATGGTGTACCTCCTCCCCATGTTGAATCGCACAAGCACGGTAGGCATCTCATGCCCCGATGGGTGCTGATTACAGCCTGCCTTTCGTTACTCATTGGCTGTGCTTCGTTGAAAGATCAATATCTGGACAAGAGTATTGGAAAGGCGACTCAAGAAGACATTGTGCAACAGTTCGGACTGCCCACAGAGGAGCGGGAACTGCCTACAGGTGGAAGGATGTGGCTCTATCGGTTTAAGCGTTATAGTCCTGTCGCAAGTTCCAGTGTGTGCGACGGATATGAACTCCAGTTTGATGATCAGAAAATATTGACACAGTGGAATCGTTTCTCTTGCGGCGACCGGCAAATATCAGATGCAGGTCACGGAGAGCTCACTCAGCGTTCGATCCTCAGCCTCTGAGAAGAAGAGCCGTGAGGGGTCTTGAAAAGCTACGCCAGGTGCCAGTCTGGCGCAGGATTGCAAGGAAGAGGATTCACTGCACACTCCAGGAGAAATTCCTTCCATATCAGACAATCAGATATTGGAAGCGTGCTTCTATGAATGTAGGAGTTCATGAAAACTCCAAATATTTCTGCATGCTGATGTACCGCTCACCAGTATCACAGAGCACTGTGACCACGCGTTTGCCAGGGCCCAGTTGCTGAGCGACCTGTTGGGCTGCAAAGATATTGGCGCCGGAGGAAATGCCTGCGAATAAACCCTCCATCTTCGCTAAGGATTTTGATGTTTGATAAGCCTCATCGTCTGTGACTGTAATCACGCGATCGAGAATGTTCTGATTCAAGACCTGAGGAATGAATCCGGCTCCAATGCCTTGAATGTTATGTGGGCCTGGCGTACCGCCAGATAAAACTGGGGATGCGGCTGGCTCCACGGCAATGATTTGGACCAGCGGGTTCCGTTCTTTGAAGATTTCCCCACAGCCGGTGATTGTTCCACCGGTCCCGACGCCTGCGACGAAGGCGTCGAACGTTCCTTGAAGCGCCTCCCATATTTCTATGGCCGTTGTCTTTCGATGAATGTCTGGATTGGCGGGATTCGAAAACTGATCCGGCATAAAATACAATGGGTTCTGTGCAAGGATGTTTTGAGTCTCGCGGATTGAGCCTCTCATGCCCTCCCATCCTGGTGTGAGCACTACCTTCGCCCCGTATGAAGAGACAAGGCTGATCCGCTCCGCACTCATGCCTTCCGGCATGACCAAAATCACCTGATACCCTCGGACGGCTGCGACGAGTGAAAGTCCAATCCCTGTATTGCCGCTGGTGGCTTCAATGATGGTAGCGCCAGGCTTGAGTCGGCCGCTCCGCTCCGCTTCAGTAATCATGTTGAGGCAGACCCGATCTTTCACGCTTCCGCCTGGATTGAACGACTCGATCTTTGCATAGATCGTTGCGCCGCCTGCTGGAGAAATTCGATCCAGCCGTACCAACGGTGTATGGCCAATCAGATCCGTATGGCAACGCAGTGTATCTGCTCGGCCCTCACAAGAGGACTCCCACTTCATCCTTTTCTTCATTAGGAACTGGGCCTCATTCGCAATCATCGTAGCCCTGGGTTCTCATCAGCTATGTGCTGACCCCATCCTCCGCTTTTGGTCTTCCGCAACGGTTAAGGTCTGTCACTAAATACACGTATTGTCTTGGGGCGAGCGAATACCACCGATCCGACTCCTATGCCAAGCGCCTCATAGCGATCTCGTGTAAGCTCAGCTTCCAAGACCGCACTATTGTCTTGACGGAGTAAGGTAAGGCGGACTATCGGTCCAACAGTTTGAGTTCGGCTGACGACGGCTTCAATGGCCCCTGGAACGAGAGGATGAATGTCGAGGTCGATTTCATAGGAGCGGGCATAGCCAATCGCGGGCCCATCGGGAAGAGGCTCGTCTGAAGGAGGGGCTAATTCGATTCCTCCGACACGTGCTTTGCCGTCTTGGACCCGGCCATGAAACACATTCACACTTCCGAGAAAATGGTAGACGAAGGGAGTGGCTGGATGGTCGTAGACCTCTTGTGGGGTGCCGATCTGCTCGATCCTCCCTTGATTCATCACAACAACGCGATCCGCGACTTCTAGCGCTTCCTCTTGATCGTGCGTGACAAACACACTCGTGATGTGAAGATTGTCCTGGAGACGACGCAGCCACCGCCGTAATTCCTTACGGACTCTGGCATCGAGCGCGCCAAAAGGTTCATCAAGCAGGAGCACCTTGGGTTCCACTGCCAGAGATCTGGCTAATGCCACTCGTTGGCGTTGGCCTCCTGAAAGCTGGTTTGGATAACGGTCGGCAACGGAGTCTAATTGTACGAGATGCAGCAGTTCGAAGACGCGTGCCTTGATCTCGCTGTGAGTCGGACGGTCCTGCTTGGGCCGTATCCGAAGTCCGAATGCCACATTTTCGAAGATCGTGAGATGACGGAATAGCGCGTAGTGTTGAAATACAAATCCCACTCGTCGCTCTCGCACCGGTGTGTTGGTGGTCTCCTCGCCATGAAACAGAATTGATCCGCTGACAGGGGTTTCTAGGCCAGCCATGATGCGCAGCAGCGTTGTCTTGCCACAGCCTGATGGTCCCAGCAAGGCCACGAGCTGGCCTGTCGGCACATGGAGACTAACGTTGTCCAGCGCCACGAATCGGCCAAAGGATTTCGTAATCTGGCGTACTTCGATGCTCATGATAGTCCCTCTGGGACTGGTAATCGAATATCCTCTCGAAACCGCTGCTCGTGGTGCGTATACCATTCTATGACGCTTTTGACCACCAGGGTCACCAGCGCGAGCAGCGAGAGGAGAGAAGCCACGGCAAATGCGGCGACGAAATTGTATTCGTTGTACAGAATTTCAACATGGAGAGGCATGGTATTGGTGAGCCCACGGATATGCCCGGAGACGACCGACACGGCACCGAATTCACCCATTGCCCTGGCGTTACAAAGAATTACTCCATACAGGAGTCCCCATTTCACATTAGGAATTGTCACACGGAAGAATGTCTGCCAGCCAGTGGCACCCAAGACGAGGGCGGCTTCTTCTTCTTCGGTCCCCTGGGACTGCATGAGGGGGATGAGCTCCCGGGCCACGAAGGGAAACGTCACGAAGATCGTGCTCAGAACAATACCTGGCACGGCAAAGATAATTTTGATGTCATGAGAGGCGAGCCACGGCCCTAGCAGTCCCTGGAGCCCGAATAGCAGCACGTAAATAAGGCCGGAGATAATTGGCGAGACGGAGAAGGGTAGATCGATGAGAGTGAGTAGAACCTGTTTGCCCGTAAAGTCAAATTTGGCGATTGCCCAAGAGGCGCTCAGACCAAACACTACATTCAGGGGGACTGCGATGGCAGCCACGAGCAGAGTCAAATGCACAGCTGCGATTGCATCGGGTTCAGTGAATGATGCGAGATAGATTTGAACGCCCTTTTCGAGGGCCTGTGCAAAGATAGCGATAAGCGGCAAAATCAACAGTAGTCCGAGAAGTCCTATGACCAGCCCGGTCAAAGTCCAGCGAATGGCAGCCGACTCCGTTGTGGCCCTGTCTGCTAACCATGAGGCACGAGGTAGTCTTTGGGTGAGGTCGTTCATGGTCCTCCGATCTAAGTCCTGGTGTTGAACGTTTACGGGGTGGCCCGACGGATGGTGCTCCATTCCTGCAATAGATTAATCACCAGTAACAAGATAAACGAGGCAAAGAGCATCACCACGGCAATGGCCGTGGCGCCTGCGTAGTCGTATTGTTCAAGTTTGGTGATGATCAGAAGCGGGACAATTTCCGTTTTCATCGGCATGTTCCCGGAAATGAATACGACGGACCCGTATTCACCAAGTGTACGGGAAAAGGCGAGCGCGAAGCCTGTAAGCAGGGCAGGGGTTAATGTCGGGAGAATGACGCGAGTGAATGTTTGCCATCGGGAAGCCCCGAGACTCGCTGCGGCTTCTTCAAGTTCGGGTTCTATATCCTGGAGGACAGGCTGCACCGTCCGCACGACAAACGGAAGGCCGATAAAGATCAGGGCAATCGTTATCCCGAGCGGGGTGTAGGCAATTTTGAGATCGTAGGGGGTAAAGTATCGGCCAATCCATCCATTTGGGGCATACAGTGCCGTTAGAGCAATCCCGGCTACTGCGGTGGGTAAGGCAAAGGGCAAGTCCACGAGAGCGTCCAGTAGTTTTCTTCCGGGAAATGTGTATCGCACCAATACCCATGCCACCAGGGAACCCACGACGAGATTGAACAATGCTGCCGCTAAGGAAGCTCCAAAGCTCAGTCGGTACGAGGCCAAGACGCGGGGTGCTGTCACGATGGCCCAAAACTCGCTCCAGGACAATGTCGTGGTCTTGAAGAGCAGCGCTCCCAGCGGAATCAAGACAATGATACTCAGATAAAACACGCTGTAACCCAGCGTGAGACCGAAACCCGGTAGGACGCCGTGTGGTCGAAAGCGATGGTTGATCCATTGAGGAAGACTCATTGCTTACTCCAATTGCGAAATGTAGGTCGAGTAAAGCCAACGGTCATTTGAGGTGTACGGCTGCCCATATTGCCTCGGAGACCCTTGTTCCGGATCAGAATGCTCTCCTGCTGTCGAGACTCATGGTTGAGCGGGTAGTTTTTCTCGTTTTGAACAAAATTGGTAGGCCTCGACGTCGCGCTTCGGCCCGAATTTTCCGGCTCAGACCATGACTGATTCGGTCTAAAATGACCACGACCACTTCTGTATCTTGAGGAAGGGTACGCTGAACATCGCGTGCCCGGCGTCCGCTCCAATGCACGATCTTCGCGGCGCCCGCGTGTTGTTTGATGGTTTCTACTGAGTCTCCACCAACCACCGCAATCATGGATGTCTCCTTGTCTCTGTCATGTTGGCTTTAATCAGGGGTAGCCGGCTTATTCATTAATTCAGTACCGGCGGGACGGTTCCATAAATCTGATCGAAGGTTCCTCCATCTGAAAAATGGACCTTCTGTGCTTTTTGCCATCCACCAAAGATGGCATCAACAGTAACTAGTTCAATTTGTGGAAATTGAGCGGCGTACTTTTTCAGGACTTCCGGATCACGAGGGCGATAGAAATGCTTGGCTCCAATTTCCTGCCCCTCTTTGGAGTAGAGATACTCTAAGTATGCTTGAGCTACCTTCCGCGTTCCTTTTCTGTTTACGACGCGATCCACGAGGGCCACGGGTGTTTCGCAGAGGATGCTGCTGGAGGGCAGGACAATCGACGGTACAACAATCTCGAAGCCTTTCTCCCCAAGTGTATTTACTGCGAGCAGGGCTTCATTTTCCCAAGCCAAGAGGACGTCGCCGATTCCCCGTTGAACAAACGTGGATGTCGCCCCCCGTGCACCGGAATCTAAGACCGGGACATTTTGGAAGAGACGAGTCATGAATTCCCGGATTTTCTTCTCGTCCCTTTCAAACTTGTTGCTCGCAAATGCCCAAGCGGCCAAGTAATTGTATCGGGCACCGCCAGAAGTCTTGGGATTAGGTGTCACGACGGAGATGCCAGGCCGCACTAGATCGTCCCAATCCTTAATGTTCTTAGGATTGCCCTTCCGTACGAGAAACACGATGGTGGAGGTAAACGGAGCACTGTTGTCAGGCAGGTTCGATCGCCAATTTTTATCGATCACGCCGGACTTTTCGGCAATCGAATCGATGTCGTATGCTAAGGCTAAGGTGACCACATGCGCCTCGAGCCCATCAATGACAGCACGGGCCTGTTTCCCCGAACCACCATGGGACTGTTGAATCCTCACGGTTTCCCCCGTTTTGTCTTTCCAATAGCGAACAAAGGACGTATTGATCTCTTGATACAGTTCCCGAGTGGGATCGTAGGATACATTTAGGATTGTCGTCTCAGCGTATCCGAAAATTGGAAGCAGTGCCGTCAGTGCAACGATGATTGGCAAAGACCGTCGTAGAGTGTTCAACAACTTCATAAGATATCTCCTTTTCTGTTACGGACATTTCTATTTCAATGACCAAGGGCTTACCAGGCGACCTGAAACCTTGTCATGATGAGATGTTCTCGTTCGAGATTGCCATTACGAGGCGCTCCCCCATCGAAGATACCTTGTTGGTAATCCACCACGGCTTTGATGCGATACGCCAGGTGCCAGTTGACGGCGACGTCCCAGGACCGAATTTTTCTCGCACTGCTTGATGGATCAGCGAACACAGGAAATGAATTCGGGTCAACCCGCAATTCGTTATATCGAGCCGCAAGTTCCACAGCTCCCCAGTGGCCTTTAGCGGGGTTGAACGTTTGCCATGGTCTGACGCCGGTATAAGAAGCCTTTTCACCGGTGAGCACGTAGCTCACTTGAGCGTTCCAGGCTCGATCGTTCAACACTTCTAGGCGTCCACCCTGAGCGGGAGCCGCCTGCACTTTTTGCCAGTGATAGACGTACTCGGCGAGGAGACTAAATGGCCCCCAGGCATAGTACGTTTGGGGGTCCAAGCGATAACGGGCCCCATTAGCTTGGGCGCCAGCCCGATAGGTAAAGAATGTAATACCATCCGTACCCTGTCCTGGAATGCGATAGCTATCAAGAATGCCGAACTCTTGGCCTGCGGATCCGGCGACTCCAACCTGCAGCCCTTCTATCCAGGCCTGGTCACTGCCGGCAAATGGTGTGGCAATTAACCGTCCAATATAGTCCTTCGCGTTGTTTTGGTCGAAATCTGGGGGGCTGCCTCCATTCGTTGTATTATCGGCCACTCCGTTGAAGACCCCGACTTGATACCCCAGCCGGTTATCAAAGAGATCACCGTACAGTTGGATGCCGATATCACGGTTGGGAACCAGATTCAGCGCAACACTCCGTTCAACGAACGTTAGGTCTGCTGCGGATTGGAGCATCTCTACGCTGACGGGCGGCCGATATTTTCCGATCCGAACGCGTAATTCATCCCAAACATTGATTCCCCCGTAGGCATCAAAGAGGATCGTTTGTCCCTGTCCAAAATCCGGCATGATGTAGTAATCGAAGTACCGATACAGAGTACCTTGCAAAATAGGCCGAGCCCGTCGGATGTCGAACGTGTTCGTCGTGGCGGGTTTGGTGTCGGCGATATACCACCGACTGTCGAACTGCATGTATCCGCGGATTCGGAGTTCAAAGTCACGATCCCGAGAGCGAAGTAAAAAACCGTCCCGGCCTACTTCCAGGACCGGGTCTTCCTTAACTCGCTCTTCTTCGCGTTCTTGAAATAATTCACGAAGGCGGTCGGAAATGCGTTGCTTCTGTTCCAATTCATTCATTCGCTGTTCGAGGGTTTTAAGACGTTGCGCACTTTTCGCATCCTCGCTCTGTTGAAGAGCGTTTTCATCTTCAGCAGCGAGGACTACTCCGGCTGCGCTCAGCAGCATTACGATAGAACCAAGGGCCACCCACCGAGGCATACTCATGCCTTTCCTTCCTTTCCAGCATGGGAACCTCCGGTGGTCCAGTCAGTTCACGCTTGTGCGTATGTGATCCTATTACCCTCCAGTTGTCTGGTCGGTGCTATGGCCAGCGGCGACCTCACCCACTTCGATTGATGTCCCGCTGAGACTGCTCGATACGTATTTTCTCCTTTCGTTCAATGGATACAACGATTCCCTCATGAATCGTGAGTTCAATTGAACCGAATTTAACTTCTTGAATGAAGTCAGATATTTTGTTTAAAAGTTCTTGGTTGTTCTGTTGGTGGTTCATATATCACCTATGTTGACCAGAATAGTCATATTTTTAGCCCAAAAAATATCGCTAAATGTAATACATATGTGCTTGAAATCCGTTTGTCTTTACCAGCTCAACGTGAGCAGCTGCTGCTGCGAGACTGGTTCGGTCAAGAATTCGCGCCGCTGAATCACGCACTTCTTTCATAATGGCTCGAACCCCACAAATATCTTCGCGTGGACAGTCCTCACAGCGTCGATACCGGGTTTCACTCGCGCATCGGATGGGAGCGAGGGGTCCGCTTAAAATGCGGATCACGTCGCCGAGCATTACCGTATGTGACGGGCGACTCAGTTGATAACCTCCTCCGCGTCCTTTCTTACTGTGTAAAATCCCGTGGTTCTTTAATTCAAGGAGAATGGCTTCAAGAAATTTCTTGGGAATTCCCTCGCCTGAAGCAAGATCCGCAACATGCATCGGCGTCTGGTCCGGCGAACTGGCCAGTTTGAGGAGAGCTTTGAGCCCGTATTTCGTTTTCTTGTTGAGCATTGTATATTTAGCCTATAGGACTAATAGACTATTGTTTTACTCTTGTCAAGGGGGAAAATAGGGGCCAAACCCGAATCACAAAGAACCTAGCTACATAACCAGTCTAGATCAACGGTTAGGGCCGGTCCCGCTGACCCGCCCTTGCGTGTGCCTAACCCACCTCCGCACAATACATTTCGCACGTGTAAAATGCAGTGCAGTATAGATAAATGGTAAGGGCCAGTAAGAGTGGGGGGCGCCCACACTGACTCCCCCCGCTTTCTTTTGTGCCATTTTTGTGTCAGAAAATATCACAAACGATAAGAAGGACTGGAATACAACGGAATGAATAGACTGCTCGATCCTCTCGGAACCTTGAAGAAAATGGGGAAACCATTGCAATAGCGAGCCCCGTCAAACACCGATCGATTGAACTTTTAAGGCGAGGGCCCTGCTCCGAGTCGACATGACCTCGCTGAGGCCACAACTAACCGGCCAACGGGTTCATGTCAATTTGGAAGGTTACGGGCTTGGTTCCCCTATAGATAATCCCGTTGGGGACACCATCGCGTTTATCCTTCGTTGCTTTGGTAGCCACTGCATTGGCCGACCGGCTCACGCCTCCGAGGCGCACCGCTCGCGCCAGCTTCACTGTCACTTCCGCCGCTTGATCCTCTTCGGCACGCCGGCAACGGCCTCTGCCTCGTGTTTCCTCCTTGAACTGTGCGTTGGCTCTCCTCTTCTCATGAGAGAGCCAGCTTCATTTCAACAAAAGGAGGAAACAAGATGGCTACCAACAACAAAAAACCCACTCACACGCTGCGATGCGGCAACATCAAAGCGACGATCTGGCAGAATGTCAGTGAGAACGGCCCGTTCTTCGCGACGACCTTCTCTCGACCGTTCAAGGACCAGTCCGGCGCGTGGCGCAATGGGACGTCCTTCGGTCTCAACGACCTTGAGGCCCTGATCAACGTCGCGCTTGAAGCGAAGGAGTGGATCGAGGCACATACCTTGAAGCACTGAGCCGCTTCAGTGGGAAGCCTCCGGCCCTCCGGGGGCTTCCTCCCTACATGCCTTCCTTCTATGCCGTCGCAGAATATGGGACCATCCACTTGCATCCGGCCAGCTTTTGCAGTTTAAATTCACCACCGAATTATTGGATGACGCAACTTTGAGTGATCCTAAAACCGCAGGTAAACAGGTCGGCACCATGCTGCAGGATTTCGTGGACGAATTCCAGTCGCTTGAGACACAAGAGCGGTTACTCCTCCTGAAAGACGCTCAAACGGGAGCTCTTTACTGCGAGTGTCACTTAATAGCCAACAGACTCATTTCCCTTAGTACCACTGATGTTCCTCACGGGGGAAAAGACAGATGCGGCTAGTCGTCTCATCCTACGGCACTCTTGGTGCGGAAGCATCATGACACACCATGATCCATGTTGATCTGAATCATCACGGATCCTTCACTTTTGCTATTGATTTCTTCTGCTATGTGTCCTGAGGTAGGCCTTCGGCAGGACATTTCTTCATCAGCGGGCTGTAGGTTCTCCCCCTACACAGTCCGCCAAACGTCAATCGCCTAAATCATCGAGCCAGTCATTCGCGTCGTTACAGTCCCTTGCACCGAAACTGCATGCCCCATCGACGCCCTAAGGTATCACCTTCCGTACCTTCTACAATAGATTGGCTGCCATAGCCTCGTACTTCCCCATCTTTCAGAATGATGTAGCCGGACGGACATTTGTTTTCCATAACCTGTGTGGCCTCCTTCCGGTGCGGTGATCCCATCGGGCCACCGCGGTCCTCTTTGTATAAATAGGTGACGACCCCGCCTTGCTCTGTTTCGTGGGTTAGCATGACCGCGTCCGAACAGCTGGCGCAGACGAGTAGCAGCGCCGGCCATAGAAAATTCACCGGTCGATTACTGAGGTAAGGTAACACCATATCGCGTGATGCTCTTTCGTTCCTGAGAACTTCTCATAAATCCTGGGAATAGCCTAACAGATTCTTGGGGCGCTGATGGCATCAATATCGCGCGCCCCTGTTCGAGCGGCGGCTGCGCTTCCCACAGAATTTCTAAGTATATCTCTTATGATTTCTCGTTGGTGCGAGCGCTGAGGAAAGAACCACATTTTCGACGTTAGAGGTGCCGGCTTCGATGCATTGTCCTGCGTGGGAGATGTTCCCCACTAAAGCGTACAGAAAATTGAAGAAAGGGAGTTTATCTCATGTGCAGTAACGAAAGCGGCGTAGCGCCATCTCATGACGCTACGCCGCTACGATGACTCTCGAACGAAACGACCTATTTTCCGACCATAACTTCGGTCGCCTTCACTGCAACCGTCACTCCATCGTGCACTTTCAACCCCATGTTCTTGACCGAACCTTCCGTGATCGCGGCTACAAATTCCAGGTTACCGACTTTCACGGTCACCTCCGCCATCGCCGCCCCTTCCTTAATGTGGGTAACGGTCCCCTGATATTGATTGCGTGCGCTGAGTTTCATGATGCTCCCTCCTTTGTTGTGAACATATGTTTAGGCCAGCTCTCTTCCCGAGGCTGACCGTATTTGTACAAACCATAGCATCAGGCCTCGATAAGAGGATGGGAGTCGTGTGAGAATTTTTCGCTAGTCTCGTCACAGGACACCTGGTCGCACAACGAGCCAATTTGACGGAAGCTGTTGAGGTTTATAAAGCGCGTGTGGTGAAAGGTCGAAGGAGCACGGATGCGGAGTCGGTCTCGTTAGTCTTTGACGACCATAACCTCGGTTGCTTTGACGAGGGCCATCGCCGTATCACCCACGTGAACCCCCAGCTCGTCAAGGGCATCTCTGGTAATCACGGCCGTAATCTTGTGTGAACCGATGTCGATATCGACTTGTGCCATGATTGCATCGCGTTTGATTGCGATGATTTTCCCCACCAGCTTGTTTCGTCCGCTCATGTCTTCGGTGCCGGACTTCTTTTTCCCGAGCCACAGGTCAAGCAGTGACTTCTTGAACCGGTATCGGCCTCCGATCTTGGGCGCCTGAATTTTGCCTTCCCAGATATAGCGGTAGAACGTGGCTAACGTCAGCCTGACATATTTGGCTGCCTCTTTTGCCGTGAGCACATCCCCGCGGTCTGATTGATATCTCTGCACTTCCGCTCCCCCGTGTCTTTGGCCGCTCGTTCTCTTCATTCTTGCCGCAGCAATATGATCGCACTGCAGTCACTTGTCCTATTTCAGCATACTCGGATACTTAACATATCTCATCGAGTGACGATACAGTAGATATCAGGGTTCATAGTGACGTCACCACTAGCTTATCCCTCTGACATTGATGGAAATTCTTCTTGGAGGGCCACGGAATCGCCTATAGAACAAGGCGGGATTGGCTCGCCGCTAATCGGAACAACCGATTAATAGTCGTCGCTGGAGTCGAGCGCCGGTCCCTAGAGGTACTAGGCGTAGCCGCTCAGGAGGGATGGATACACTGACCAAATCCCATACCTGCAGAGGTCTCCCGAACCCTTCTTCTCCGTCGAGACTCTTGAGTGTAATCTGCTGCCCTCGAATCTTGACGATGACGATGGTTCGGGTCTCTCGATGGTCTACCAACACGACCCGCCCTGGCCATTGGTTACAATTCATCGGATTCTTCGGCTGATGCGGGCCTAACTTTACGTGCGAGGCAGCGAATGCTACAAGGACCCGATGGCCCGGCACAAGAAACCGTTGGAAGTCACACGTGCACGCGCATCTATCCATTTCCAACTCCAGAAACCCTCCTTCGTCCGATACGACGTGCAGAGTCCGATGTGACGTCATGTCGACCGCCAATATGGTGCCCACAATGCGATTGAAGATTCGAGGAGGCGTCCCTCGCTGAGATGAGATAGAGAACTCGGCTTCAGGTGCCTTTACAATTGTGGCCATTGCACTCTCCTTCGATCAATGCATCCTCAGAGCGGGATCAGAATCCTGTAAGTCAATATGCTCGACTTCAGAATACTTGTCAAGATGTCAAACATAAAAGATTGTGTTTCTTTAACATGGCACAGCGCAGTGGGCATGACATTGCCACGCAGACGACTCTCCTAGGCGAAGCATGCGCCTTTGGCTTCCGGCAGTGTAACAGTGTCGGAATGGAGTTGTGACTGCAAGACAAGAATAGAAGATCAATAGTGAACGGCTTTCAGGCTAATCGGTGAGTTCCTCAAGCAGTGCGACCGTTTTGACGTGCGCGCAGAGCCGTTGTCCTGGTGCGAGCTTAAGGTCCACCAGTGACTTCTTGGTAATGCTGGCCACGAGCGGACAACCGATATCCAGTTGAACATCCACCGTAGACTGATCCACCTCCTTGATCTCAACAACAGTCGCCTCCAAGATGTTGAGCGCACTAGTAGAAGTGGAACAGGGACCCAGCACAAGACTGACATCGCTCGACAAAATGTGGATGCGCAGTGGCGCACCGATATCGAGCGATTGAAGAGGGACATACAACGATTGCCCTTTGTATATAAGGCGAGTCAGGCCGAAGGCAGGCTCATGCTCCGCAATCGTGGCATCGATGACCGCACCGATCGGATGTGGTCCCAGTTTTCGGTGAAGATCCAGACGGGAGAACACTTCGCTCAACGGTCCGAGAGCGACCATCTTGCCCTCTTGAAGAAATGCGATCTGATGGGCCAACTGCAGAATCTCATTGATCGAATGGCTGACATATACAATGGGGATATGTAATTCTTTGTACAGCCGTTGAATGAAGGGAAGAATCTCGCGCTTCCGATCGGCATCCAATGATGAAAGGGGTTCATCCAGTAACAGTAGACGAGGACTGGTCAGGAGCGCCCGACCGATCGTGATTCGCTGTTGTTCACCGCCGGAGAGTTTATGTGGCCGGCGCTCCAGCAGATGTTCGATTCCGAGAATGTCGATCACTTGCTCCAGCGAGACTCTTCGTTGGGAGACCGGAGTCCGATTAAATCCGTAGACAAGGTTCGATCGCACGCTCAGATGGGGGAATAATCGTGCGTCTTGAAAGACATAGCCGATCGGACGCTGGTAGATCGGCACATGGATCCCACGAGATTCGTCTTGCCAGACGTCGTCGCCGAGACAGAGGAACCCGTTTTGCGCACGCTCTAATCCAGCGAGACAGCGAACAAGGGTGGTTTTGCCGGACCCGGAGGGGCCAAACAACGCAAGAACTCCCTTCACCGGAAGATCCAGCGACACGTCTAACTGGAAGTTGGGATAGGAGACGTTAAACCGCGCGACCAGGCGGTTCATGACACATGGATGGGAAATTTACGGTTGACGATGTAAACACCCAACAAGACGAGGAAGGAAAACACCAGCATACCGGCGGAGATAATGTGCGCCTGGGTATACTCCATCACCTCGACATGGTCGAACACCGTGGTGGAGAGGACGCGCGTCTTTCCTGGAATAGATCCACCGACCATCAGAACCACCCCGAACTCTCCCATGGTGTGAGCAAACCCTAGTACGATGCCGGAGATATAGCCTCGAATCGCCATCGGAGACGCTACGGTGAGAAAGGCATCGAGTGGAGAGGCGCGCAAGGACCAAGCGGCCTCAAGCGGTGCTTTGCCAACTGCCTCGAAGGCTGCATGCAACGGTTGGATAACGAACGGCATGGAATAAAATGCGGACCCCACTACAAGTCCCCAGAAGGTAAACGCCAGTGTGACGCCTGTGAACCTGCCGATGGGTCCGTAGGGTCCGAGCGCAACAAGAATATAGAAACCCAGCACGGTCGGCGGAAGGACGATTGGAAGCGCCACCAAGGCTTCGACCGTCGTGCGAAGTTTGGACCGTGTATGGGCAAGCCACCAGGCGATGGGAGTCCCCACGATCAACAAGACGAGTACGGTCATGCAGGCAAGGCGCAACGTAACCCACAAAGCGCTGAGGTCGAGATCGCTAAGCACCATACCCGGTCCTCTCTGACCTATTTCAATTCATACCCGTATCGCTCAATGATCACTCGCGCTTGCGAGCTGTGCATGAAGTCCATCAAGGACTTTGCTGCGGGGTTATCCTGACCCTTCACCAGCAGAACCGCATCCTGCTTGATCGGCTCATGCAGACTCTGCGGAACTTCCCACCGGCTTCCTTTTCCCCTGAGTTTCTCGTCGAGCACTTGTGAGCGCGCCAGGAATCCCAATTCCGCGTTCCCCGACTCCAGAAATCCGCTCGTTTGACCGAGATTCTCTCCCATGACGATCCTGGGCTGAAGACTCTCCCACACACCCAATTTGGTCATGGCCTGCATGGCTGCAGTTCCATAGGGAGCAGTCTTAGGGTTTGCGATTGCTAGATGCTTAAACTTGCCGTTTCTGAGCGTGTCTTCACCGGTCACCAACGCGGGATCTTGACTCCACAACACGAGCCGGCCGATTGCATAGGTAAACCGGCTACCTTTCACGCCCAGACCTTCGTCTTCCAGCAACTTGGGCCGTTCATCGTCGGCGGAAAAGAACACCTCAAATGGTGCGCCGTTTTTGATCTGGGCATAAAACTTTCCGCTCGACCCGGCACTCAGCTCGACTGTGTGTCCTGATACTTTTTGGAACTCAATGGCGATTTCTCTAAACGGTGGAACGAAATTTGCGGCGACGGCCACCTGTACCTGTTCCGCCTGTGCAATCGAAACAACGAGCAGCCCGGCACAGAAGAATAAGAGACACGGAGCCAAAAACTTCCAGAACATTTCATCCTCCAAACGTGTGAATAATGACTCACATGACTGAATCAGTGAGGGTCGAGATTTGAGGACGCCCTGTCTCTCTTCGTGACTGTTCAGCAGATGCTGGAGGGGTGTGCCGACGTTGCCACCGATTGAGACTTGATCGCCGCCCTCGCGTCTCGTCCTATTTTCTCCCTATGATCTCGGTTGCCTTCACGGCAACCCGACATTTACGGAAATCGGCTACTTGTACTGATCGAATCCGATCATGAACCCTTCGGGACCGAAGACCTCCAACCGAGCTGCCTTGCGATTCCCGCGCATGACATCCGGTTTCAGTTTGAAGCGAATGATCTTGTTACGCTCTGCCTCTTCCAGTTTGAAGACGGATGACCCTTGGTAGGCTCGCTCTAATTCTCCTTGAACGGCACCGACATCCTGCACCGAGAAATTGATCTGGATCCATCCCGTTGGCCGCGCTTGTTGCAAATCCTGCCGAACAATGATCGAGATACCGCGATAGCAATAGCCTCTCAGGACATCCTTTTGCGGATGGTCCATACGCAGAACCGATGGCGCCTGCAGAATAGACTCAAAGAACCCTTCATACAGCTTCAAGTCCGACGTTTCAATCTGGAGACTCTCCAGTCCATTAATCTCACCGGCCGTGGATGTTCTGCACGCTTCTTTTCCGTCGTGCAGGTTTTGCTCCTGCACGTTCCCGTCATGACGATGAGATGGCGCTGGCTCTTCCGCCAAAACCAGGGAGAGCCAGCCCAAGATCAAGCCGACGATAAGAATCACAATCTGAAGCACAATCTTCAATCCACCAAAGACCCTGACCTGCGTCTCAGCGTACTGTTCTACCTGAAACCGCGATTCAGTCTGCAGATTCTGATCTCTGAAAAGGGCAGTGGTCGTGATTGCATACCTGCAAGTCGCGCACACCCAAAACGCGCCGGTCGAAAAGAGTTCGCGTTTTTGACATCGAGGGCAACAATAGAGTGTCATATTCACAAGAGCCTATTCAACATTCGGCATCGAATCGTCTAGATGTCCTGTGTGTGGCGCTACTGGCGGCGAAAATGCCATTCGCCGCACTGAGCCCTTCGATCACTCTCTCAAAATCATTTGTCCTTGTATAGAACAGGTTACGGCGCATTGACGTATGCGCACTCACACAATATGCCGGACTCGCCGCCACACAAGGCCGCCTAGACCGGTGGCAAACAGGATCCCTGCTGCCGGGGCTGGGACAATGGCTGGAGGAGCACTGAGAACCTCCAGGCCCACCAGGTACGACACCCAACGACCCGCGTTGGTGTCGTTCGGCACAATCAGTCTGGCAAACCCATCGGTCGTTAAGGGGCTGCCATTCTCACTGGTCGCGATCAGATCCTGCTGAAGCCCGTTGCTACCTCCGAAATTTGGAGCAATTTCTCCCAACGCAATGACCGCCTTGTTGCCGTCACTCCCCGTGGCCACAACGTATTTTCCGAGAAGATCGTTCTTAATGCTGGGGTTCGTGAGAATCCCGCCACCCCCTCCCGAACTGGTCAGCAGCGTATAGAGCGACACCCCGGTGAATGTGTTGGCTCCCACGGTCACGGTGGTCTGGGGCAAGGCGTTGAGGGTGGCAAGATTCATTACGGTCCCGGAGTTCGCGACCTGCCCCTGTATGACGAACGACGTCGTCGTCCCTCCTCCGGTCCCCTGGATCGTGGAGTAGACTGTCGCCGAAAAGATACTGATGTTGGCCACGTTCGACACATAGCGGCCCCCCGCGACGTCGGAGGGAGACGTCGTGCGAAAATCTCCGTTCGAGCCAAGCGATCCACCATTGACTTGATCCGCGATCAGATCCGGTTCGTGGCCGAAGTTCGGATCGATCTCCCCTTCCGACACGACGACCCGATACCCGTCGCTGCCTGTGACCACCGCAAAATCGCGAAGGAAGTCATTCTTGACTCCCGGCGTTGTCACGATTCCGCCACCGCCGGCCGAACTGGTAAGAAAATTATAGAGCGGAACACCCGTGAACGTGTTCGTTTGGGGTGTTCCGCCCGCTGTAAACGTATCGGTTTGTGTTGTCAGCGGGGCAAACGCTGGCGATTGCAGGGTCGTGTCATCGTAGGTCCCCGGGGTGTTGACAATTCCCTGCAGATCAAAGGAAGTGGTGATTTGCGCAAAGGCCACGTCGTTCAGCATGACGGCGATGGCAAAACCTACGATCAATAACCATGGCACGGAACGATTCGAGCGATAATGCATAGACACCTCCCGTTGAAAGTGTGATGGTTCCTACGCAGTCTTTTGAACTAGCGGTCACCCCTCATCCGATTCGAGTACCGAAAACCGCTTGTTCCCTTCCGGCGTCGGAGCCGCCCCACTGTCAACGATCGCCCGTCGTTACAGCACCCCGCACGGTCTATAATGACGGTCTTTGCAATACTTTATACTAGTCATTATGTCAATTATCCAAAGTATATATTGACAATAAATTAACGCCGCAGGCTACGGTTCACGAAAGTACGTTTCACAATTTAAGAGTCTCTGCTCAACTTGAGAGGTTCAGCGATCCAAAAAAGAAGGAGAGCCACCGTGTAAAACAGCAGCTCTCCCCTCCCCCCAGGAAATGACGCGTAACACCCCTGGAGGTCAAGGCCTTGGGATCGGTGGGCGTACCGCCCCAAGGCCTTCCTCGATGGAACGCTCATCCGCGGATGTCTACGACCAGAGTCATGGGTTGACTCTGGCGAACCACATTGAATTGAACGGTCCGCTCCTGCTGAAGTTGTTTGAACATCTCCCACAATCTCCCGGGATCGCGAATCTCGACCCCATTGATGCCTGCCAGCACATCTCCATTCTGGAACCCTGCCTTCTCGAGCACCCCGACCTGACGAATGCCATCCACCCGAAAGCCGTCAGACTGGCCGCTCCCGCTGAAATGCGGTAGAAACCTCGCTTCCGTCAGGTACGCTTCGGGTTTCGCCGTCAGATCGATCAGTTGAGCACGATCAACAGTTCGGCGGGAAGGTGGGTTCTGGAGCAAAGATCGAAGAGGTATCACCTCCGGTATCGGCTGAGACTCTCGAGGAAAGGGCACCATCGCAGCTCTCTGTTTCACAATCGCGAGTTCGAGCCACTCTTCCTGCTCCCCCTCACGAAACAACACCCGATCCTTTTCAATGGCTGCCAGCTCACCCACATCCTGGATATGTTGTGATACTCGATAGAGCCGTTGTTTCTTGCTCGTCAGGTCTTCAATGATTGCACGCTCGCTGCCCTGTACTCCTCTGACAATGCCGATCAAGCTGACTTTTGCTGCAACATCCAATGGAGGCGCAGAAGGAGCAGTAACAGACCCCGGCGAACCAGTTTCCTTTGGGGCCGGGGGAAGGGGAAATAGCCCGCGCGAGAGAATTTCCTGGACAAGAGCTTGTCTGGTTCTCTGCGACGCATGAGAATCCGGCCCCGACTGAATGGCCGGCTCCATCGTATGGAGCTGATCAACCGGCTGAACAAGGGAATACGCCACAACTCCATTGACAGCATGGGCTAACAAGAATGTCCCCGCGCTCACAAAAGCCGTCAGAAGCAGACGTTTCCGTAGTTCATCTGAAATGATATGTCGACGTGCCATACTCCACTCTCAAGAACAACAGCTCGAACAATCCAATTACCTCCAAGATTAAGGAGGAAAGAATTTCACCACGACTGTTCGGGACATACCGGGCGGCGGAGGCCGGACCTGTCGTAATCGAGAAAGGGCCAGTTGCGCCGAACGGTCGAACATGGCGTTGCCCGACGAGTTTAAGAGTTTGTACCGAAGCACATACCCGTCATCATCCAATACCAGCTGACACAACACTGTGTATTCGACGTTGACCGATAAATCGCTGGGCGGCTGATACACCGCTTGAATAGCTGCGGTGAGTATGCCCTCGTAACCCGAAAATCGGCTTCCGCCTTTCCCGATCGCAAACGGAACAGATGCCACCGGCGATGCATCGTTCGGTTCTCCTTCTGAAGGAGATGCCGGGGCTTCTTCCGGCACCGGTGTCGACTCCACCGGCTCCGGCGGAAACTCCTTGACCACAGGTGGAGAGTCTGGCGGCAGATCGGGGGGCTTCTCTGGTTCCGGCTCCTTTTCGGGAGAAGGAGGCGGCTGATCTTGCGGTTTGACCGGTTCCTGGACTGTTATCAACTTCGATACTTGGATGAGATTCTGAAAGTACTCCGTTTGAGAGAGCTGATAAATGCCGGCAACGAGCACAATATGACCAGTGACTACGACAGCAATCGTGGTTGCGCTCCAGTTGCTTTTCTTGCTCGAGTGATATCCGGTGTAGCCAGGCATCGTTCAAGAAAATCACACGCGACAGCTTCGAATCAATGGCTTGCCATGATGAATCACGCATCAATGCCCTTCGTCGATCGGCTTCGTCGCAATCGCCAAATCCTCGACCGGAATCCGTTGCAGGATGTCCAGCACCGCCACCACATGCTTGTACTCCACACCCGCGTCACCTCGTAGCACAAGCGGCAGCTTGCCGCCCTTGGCTGCCTTCAAATCTCGGATCAGCTTCTCCAGATCGCTCAGCTTGACCCGCTCCTCATCCATATAGATCTCGCCGCCCTTCTTCACCGAGATCGTGGGCGTGTTGCTCTCCATCTCCGTCTCATGGGGGGTGGATTCCGGGAGCTTCAATTCGATCCCCTGCACCATCGCCGTCGTCGT
>DASPUC010000013.1 GCA_035623075.1 Nitrospiraceae bacterium
TGCGTTCTCGGACATCGTAGCCGGCAGTCTTCATTGCGCCAGTGATCTCTTCCGCCAGGGCCGGCCGGTCGGTCTGGCGGAACGCTCCGGCGAGATAGCCTGCCTTCACGGAGTGGCCCCTGTTCAGCAACAAGCGCAGCAAGTCCGACGCGTCACCAAGGCTGGCCAGCACCACCTGCGTCTCGACCGGATTGCGCGAGAAAAAAGCTTCCGACACTCTCACTAACGCCGCCGACAGTGAGAAAAGCCTCAACCCGTCCCTGACCACCAGATCCGCTGCTGGTGGCATGTCGGTTACCTTCAAGTCGTAGAGCGACGTACCGAAGAGAAGCTCAATAGCGTTGTTCGTGCCCTTCGGGCTGTTGACCACCACTTGCTCCGGTATGACCGTCCTCTCGCCGTGAATCCAAATCGATTGCTCCGGCGACAGGTGCCATTCGTCGCCAAAACGATCGTTACAGTAGCGCACACAGAATTCCCAGAATGAGGCGTACCACGGTGTGCTATCACCCCGGCGGGCGCTTGGGCTGGAGGAGATCAACCAGCCTTTGATGACCTCTTGAAGAAAGCCGTTGGCGATCAACCGCTCACGGTGAACACGGCTCAGGTCGTCGGACCGGAATACACGTCTCGCGCCCCGCTGAAGCTCTTTGAGCTCATCGAGGGATTCGGCCAGTTTCTCGTTTGGTGTCGCCATAAAGCCTTCCCAGAATGGATGGTTGCAAGTTTATTATGCCGTATATATACAAGTATATTATGTAGTATATATACAAGTTAATCATGCTGTGTCAATACAAGTATATTATGTAGTGTGTATACAAGTTAATTATGCTGTATGAATACAAGTATATTATGATTATAATACCAAAAGTTAAATAAATATTTAGCTATTTAGACATGTAATTTTGACTCAAAATTAGGCTATATCGCATTACCAGACTGGCCCTTGGTCTGTACAGCAAGCCCGCTCGCACTACGAATCCTCCGGCCCTGTTTCCGAAAGGCAATTCATCTGAACTGTCCGTCTGTGCCGCTTCGGGCTTGTGTAAGGAGCCTAGTATGGAGCCAGCATTCCGCCGGCCCTGACGTCATGACTGCCAATAAAAAACGTTAGTTGGGCGCACGCCTCCTGAAGCTGCCTTTACAGAGACAGCTTCTGTGGGAAAGGGGAGTCCTACAAGGGTCTGCGTATCCGTAAGTTCTGGCACTACGTCGAGTTGAGCGCATGACCGTCCGCGATGTTATTCGCGTTCAAAAATACGAGGTCGCAAAATTTTGCGCGGCGCGAAAACATAGCGGAGCAAGAGACGTTACACGGCTTGCCGACCGTCGGTACCATAGGCCTTAGTGGAACGGGACTCCCGAGCCAATAAAAGCGGGCCGTACGCCTGGGGCCCCCTCGCCCTCCTTGGCCGAAATTTTCGCCATTGGGGGACCCGAGTCCCTTTGCGTCGAACGACTAAAATCGTGCCCGTAATCGTGCCCGCGCCCCCTCGCTGGCTCCAATTCCTAACAACTCCTTCCAACAAACAGAAAGGGCGGCCAATCGCGAGATCAGCCGCCCTGGGCCTGCATTTCCGCTCTCTGTGCGGGTCTGCTTCGATCCCTTTAAAAACTGCCTCCGAGGGTTCGAAGCCCGACGCTCTATCCAACTGAGCTACGGGCGCACAAGGTTCCTTCAAGCACTCTTGGCAAGATCCTGTCAAGAAGATATCTGAGACGACGTTACCATCGGCCTCGATCGCCGCCGCCCGCACCACCTCCGCCGCCAAATGACCGCTTCTCTTGAGGACGGGCCTCATTCACCACAAGTGTCCGCCCACCCAATTCAGTTCCATGGAGCGCCGCGATCGCCTTCTGCGCCTCCTCGGATGTGGCTATTTCGACAAATGCGAACCCTCTTGACTGGCCGGTAAATCGATCCATGATCACTTTTGCAGACTGGACGGTTCCATGTTGTGAGAATAACTCAGTCAATTGCTGTTCTGTCGTGGAATAGGGAAGACTTCCTACATTCAACTTGGATCCCATCGGCCACCTCCATCACGGCTGTGACATTGACTTGAAGAAGAAAGCCGCGAAGTAGGGCAACTAATTGCGTGGACGGCGGTCGGTCACACGTTCCGGCGGATTTCCTTCAGCAAGGTAACATCGATCAGGGCCTCTCTCCTCAGCTGCCTCACTCGGCCCCTGAGCGAGGACGAGTCTAGCAAAACATACCATCTGGTTTGAGAGAGTTCAATTCTCAACCCTTCACGTCAAAGCAAGAATAACTTCCACAAGCTCGTGAATCGATCGGCCGTCAGTTTTGATTACGTGATCCGCTGCCGCCTGATATTTTGGCGTACGCTCACGCAACACCTCGGTAATTTCCTCAAGAAACGATTTGGATCCCGTAAGCGAGGGACGTTGAGTATCACCGCCGATCCGTGCCGTGATGGTATCCACCGTCGCGGTCAGCCACATGAGCTTGCCATGTCGCTTCAACACTTCGACATTCTGAGGTCTTAGAATCGCGCCACCCCCCGTATCGATCACCAACTGGTCACGTCCCGCGAGGTCTCGACAGACGGCAGACTCTAAATCGCGAAAATATTCCCATCCATGCTGGGCCACAATTTCAGGAATTGTCTGCTTGGCCCGTTTGACGATCTCTACATCGGTCGAGATCAGCTCGTGCCCTAACCTTGCAGCAAGCTCCTTGCCGACGGTGCTCTTGCCGGTGCCTCGATAGCCGATGAGCACGATGTTCATGAAAATCGGGATTCCAGAACTGCGCGCATGACGTCGGTGGGAGCAGGCTTGTTGGTCCAGAGTTCAAACTGCGCAGCAGCTTGATGCAGAAACATCTCCAACCCTCTGATCGTACGACAGCCTGCGGCTTGTGCATCCGTCAGAAGCTGTGTGTTCCTCGGATTGTACACAATGTCCATGACCGTCAGGCCTCGATGCAGAAACATAGCTGGGACGCAGCTCTTCCCGATTTTGGGCGCCATCCCGAGCGGGGTGCAGTGAATCAAGACTCGCGCTTGAGGCAACACAGCCTTCAATGCGGCTTCGTCAAGGTACGCATCCACAACGTTCATGGTTGTCTTCGTTCGGAGGTCTGCAGCGAGGGCCGTGCGTTCCTTTTCTTCGATCCCCAACAGGTTCAAGCAGCTAATACCTGATTCCGCTGCGAGGGCAAAGGCGATCGCTCGAGCAGCTCCCCCCGACCCTAACATCACTACGGTTTCGTTCTTCAACGGCGCGCCGCCTTCGCGAAGGGCTCGGAGGGCACCGGTCGCATCGGTATTGTATCCCGTGAGCTTGCCTTCACCCGCTAGAATCGTATTGACTGCACCGATTTGTTTTGCTGTTGGTTCAAGATCGTCAAGGAAGGGTACGACCGAAACTTTGTGAGGAATCGTGACGCTGGCCCCACGAAAACCACCAAGGGCTTTCAAGCCCTTGATCGCATCCTGAATGGCGTCGACGCGAAAGGCAAGATAGACGAAGTTCAGCCCAAGCTTTTGAAAGGCTGCATTGTGAATGGTTGGTGAGAGGGAATGTTCGATCGGGTTACCGATGACGCCACAGAACTGCGTGTGTGCGTTGATCTCCATGAAGTTGATTACTCCTACCGCTTGGTGACGCTGATCGCGAGATATACGGATCCTTGCATCTGATATAAGACGACGATCTTGTCGTCCTTGTGGAGATCCTTTAATGAAGCGAGCCCGGTTCCTTGAAATTTCGTCTTATCGTTGGCGACGAACGTAAACCTGGTTCCACCGCTGTCTTTCTTCACCGCGAACTTTCCAGCCGTGAGATCGACCGTCAGCACCGTGCCCGGGAACTCTATTCCATTGTCGGCTTGACTTAAACCAATACTAATTAGACAGGCGCATGCTACGACGAGCAATATTGCCCAACTCGGCTTGAACGAGGTCACGATGTTATTCATAGCCTTCACCTCTCATCTTTGTCAGGGGCGCGAAGGGAATGCCTCAATCAACCCCTCCAGCTCCGATGAATAGGCAACGACGCCCACGCAAACGGGGCGGGCAGGCACATCAGGTGACCGGACCACTCTTCGCACCCTGTCTTACCAAACCGTCATGCCGCCATCGATCGGGAAAGAGGCCCCCGTCACCCAAGCCGCGTCATCGGACGCCAAATAGAGAACCATCTTCGCCACTTCCTCAGGCTTTCCAGGACGACGAATGGGATAATGCGCCAGGATCGGTTCGAGCTGTTCTGGATTGCTCATGAGCGGAGCTGCCATCGGCGTATCAATTAAACCGGGATTAACGACATTGCAGCGAATCCCATCCTGGGCATAATCGATCGCGAGCGCACGGGTAAGGGCATCCAGCGCTCCTTTGGAAGCGGCATAGGCGGGGAGCGTCGGAATTCCCACCAGGCTGGCGATGGACGAAATGTTGACAATCGCACCCTGCTTCCTCTTGAGCATTTCTGGCACAACCGCTCGTGTCATACGAAATACACCGGTAAGATTCACGTCTAGGACCTGTGCCCAGGTGATATCATCCGTCTCATGAATTCGCTTGCCAAAGTCCCCTATACCAGCGTTGTTCACCAGCACATCTATCTGCCCGAATTGTTGAACCGTCTGACGGACAACGTCACGGGCGTGTTTCTCGTCCGTCACCGATCCAGCAACCGCAAGTACCTTCCCGCGAGCTTTCGTAATATCGGTCGCAACCCGATCGAGCTCCGAGTTTCGTCTTCCCGTGATGGTGACCGCAGCCCCTTCCTGTGCAAACAGTTTGGCGATCGCTTCCCCTATCCCAGCGTTTCCTCCTGTTACAATCGCCACCTTTCCGGCCAAGCGAGTCATTCGCCCTGATCCCTCTCTTGGTTCTCTTCAAGCGCAGTCTCCGAAGGAGGATCACCTGAAGGGATTGGTGCCCACAGGCCCGGCTCAACTTTCCTCGCCACCGTGATGAACCCCGAATGGGCCACCATACGATGATCCGGCCGAACACTTCTCCCCTGAATCGACCAAGTCCGGAGCAAGGTTTCAAACGTATGGATCAGGCCGAACACACCTGCCCGTTCAAGTGCGTCGACAGTTTGCATAACTTGAGGAATAGTGGGAACGAAGCTGAGATAAATCCCGCCGGATCGCAGCACCTCCGCCGCATGTGGCACAACCTGCCAGGGCTCAGGAAGATCGAGCACCACCCGATCAAACAGCCCGCCATCTTCCAGTAGATCAATTCCTTCGTAGGCATTTCGCCGAAGCGGAACGAGGTTCGAAACCGGTCCTGTATACCGCTCTATATTGGTCATGGCCGTCCTGAAAAAATCCTCACGGGCTTCATACGTGACGACCATCCCTCGTGGACCAACCGCACGAAGGAGTGCCATAGTGAGGGCGCCGGAGCCAGTTCCTGCTTCAAATACACGAGCACCAGGGTACACATCGGCCCACATCGGAATGAGTGCGAGATCCTTCGGATAGAGCACTTGAGCGCCGCGTGGCATTTTGAGGACATAATCACCGAATGTCGGACGGAGCGCGAGCATTTGCTTCCCGCCCGACAGAGTCACCAACGAGCCGTCCGGCTTTCCGATAAGGTCGTCATGAGCGATCTTGTGCCCACTGAACTGGTAGAGGTCTCCGGCCTTCAACGTGAGCGCATACTGGCGCCCCTTCTTGTCGACCAAATGAATCCGGTCACCATTGCGGAGTTGGGACATAGTGGCCTCATTCTAGAAGCGACTGACGCTCTTTTCAACACGACAAGTTCTGGAAATACATGCCCCACCTGGTCTTCCTGGCTTTCCATTCCTTGACTCAACTCCGACCTGGGCCGTATGATCCCGTGTGAATTGTGCACCACACAGCCCTGCGTGCCGCGCATGGAGCTCTCGATGCGTGGATTAGGTTCCCACATCTCACCACTTACCCTAGCCTGTGCAGCACTCTTAGGAACTCTGCTCCCTTCGATGTACGACCTCCCTGCCCAGGCATCTTCAGGTGGGGAGGTCGTCGTCGCCACCTACGAAGGAGTGATCAATCCTGTCGCAGCAGAGTATTTGCATGATGCCTTGGCAACAGCCCAGATAACAGGGGCCACGTGTCTCATCATCAGATTGGATACGCCGGGCGGCCTCGATACCTCAATGCGGTTGATCGTCAAAGACATTACCGCAGCCACCATTCCCGTGATTGTATTCGTCGCGCCATCTGGCGGCCGTGCCGCCTCAGCCGGCGTGTTCATCACCCTATCCGCTCATTTCGCTGCGATGGCGCCGGGCACCAACATCGGTGCGGCTCATCCTGTCGCGATGGGGGGCGGCGAGATGGATAGAACGATGAAGGAGAAGGTCGAGAATGACGCGGTGGCCTATATCAAGACGATTGCGGAGCAACACGGGCGCAATGTGACATGGGCAGAGGACGCCGTTCGAAAGAGCGTTTCAGTGACAGAGACCGAAGCATTGAAGCTGAAGATCATCGACCTGGTTGTAGACGACGTGCCAACGCTATTGAAGAAAATTCACGGTCGCACCATCACGTTAACCAACAGATCTGCGACGCTCGCGACAGATGGATCGACGATTCGAGAGTATCCGATGGGCCTTCGACTCGAGGTGCTCAAGACGCTCAGCGACCCCAACATTGCCTACCTGCTCATGACACTGGGCACGATTGGCCTGTTGGCCGAACTTTATAACCCCGGGGCGATCCTGCCTGGCATCGTCGGCGCTATCAGTTTAATTCTGGCCTTTTACTCGCTCCAATCACTGCCAGTGAACTATGCCGGTGTCCTTCTTCTCATATGCGGCATCGTCTTCCTCGTCCTCGAAATCTCCGTTACCAGTTATGGACTGCTGGCGCTCGGCGGTATCACCGCAATGACGCTGGGCGGCTTGCTCCTCATCAAAAGCGACGCGCCGTACCTGCAAGTATCGTTGTCGTTCCTGCTTCCGACCGTTCTCACCGTTGCGGTCATGGTCGGTTTTGTCTTCTGGCTCGCCCTTACAAATAGCCGACGCCGCCCGGTGACGGGCATGGAGGGCATGATCGGCGCAATTGGAATCGCAACAACCGACCTGACGCCACATGGTCAGGTGACACTGCACGGAGAAATCTGGGACGCGGTCAGCCGAGAACCGATCAAGCGAGGAGAAGAA
>DASPUC010000014.1 GCA_035623075.1 Nitrospiraceae bacterium
GATGCCTTAGGCTCCCGCGAGGGAATCGTGCACGATCTGTTGGGCTTCCGCCACGATCGCCTTCAAGTGACGTTCGTCTTTAAAACTCTCCGCATAGATCTTGTAGATGTTTTCGGTGCCGGAGGGACGGGCCGCAAACCAGCCGTTCGTCGCGACGACTTTCAAACCGCCGATCAACCCGTTATTGCCTGGCGCCTTGGTCAACTTCGCCGTGATCGGCTCGCCGGCGAGCATCGACGCAGTGACGGCTTCCGGCGACAACTTTCCCAGCTTCATCTTCTGCTCCGGCGTCGCCGCCGCATCGATGCGCGTGTAATAGGGATTTCCGAACGAAGCGGTCAGCTCCCGGTAGTGCTCTCCCGGATCCTTGCCAGTTTGCGCGGTGATCTCGGCCGCGAGCAGATTCATGATCGGCCCGTCTTTGTCGGTCGTCCAGACGGTGCCGTCCCGCCGCAAGAAGCTCGCTCCGGCGCTCTCCTCACCGCCGAAACAGAATGAACCATCGTACAGGCCGGTAACAAACCACTTGAAGCCGACCGGCACCTCACACAGTCTGCGGCCAAGCTTGGCTACGACACGATCGATCATGCCGCTTGACACCAAGGTCTTGCCGACCAGCGCCTGCGTGGGCCAATGCGGTCGATGAGTGAGCAGATAACGAATGGCCACGGCAAGATAGTGATTGGGATTCATCAGCCCGGCGGACGGGGTGACGATTCCATGACGGTCCGAGTCCGGGTCGTTGGCAAACGCAACACGATAGCGATCTTTCAGACCGACGAGGCTGGCCATCGCATAGGGGCTTGAACAGTCCATCCGAATCTTGCCGTCGTGATCGACCGTCATAAATGAAAAGGTGGGATCGACCTTCGGATTCACGACGGTGATGTTCAGTTTGTAGACGGCGTTGATCGGTTCCCAGTAATGCACCGCGGCACCGCCGAGCGGATCTACCCCTAAAACAAGGCCGGCATTGCGGATAGCATC
This sequence comes from Nitrospiraceae bacterium, assembly GCA_035623075.1. Taxonomy (NCBI): domain Bacteria; kingdom Pseudomonadati; phylum Nitrospirota; class Nitrospiria; order Nitrospirales; family Nitrospiraceae; species Nitrospiraceae bacterium. The sequence goes on from DASPUC010000014.1 coordinate 988, forward strand.
CATGTCGATCACATTCCGGAGATCCTGCACATACGGTATGACAAAGTCTTCTTGCTTCGTAGTCGGCGCCTTGATTGCCTTTTCGAACGGCAGACGCTTGACGCCGGTATTGCCTTCCCGCAACAAATTATTTGCCCGATCCTGCACCCATTTCGTCACGTCGGTATCGGCCGGCCCTCCGTTGGGCGGGTTATATTTGAACCCCCCGTCCTCCGGCGGATTGTGGGACGGAGTGACCACGATGCCATCGGCGAAATGACTCTGACGGCCACGGTTATGGGAGAGGATGGCCCGGGAGACCGCCGGTGTCGGCGTAACGCCGTCGTTCTGTTGGATGATGGTGGTAACTCCGTTTGCGCTCAACACTTCGATCGCAGTGCGTTGAGCCGGCCCGGACAACGCATGCGTATCTTTGCCCATGTAGAGCGGACCGTCGGTCCCCTGCCCGCGCCGGTAGTCACAGATAGCTTGGGTGATGGCTAAGATGTGGGCTTCAGTGAACGAACCACGAAGCGACGAGCCTCGATGCCCGCTGGTGCCGAAGCTGACCAACTGGTTGGAGTCGTCCACATCCGGCTTGCGGTCGTAATACTCCCGCTCGAGCTTGGCCAAATCCACCAGCATGTCTCTGGTAGCCGGTTTACCTGCGAAGGGCGAGATCGCCATGGTCCTCAATCCTTTTCGTTGACGCCGCGCGGAGATGTTACGGAATCGGGCATGGTTTGACGTTCCAGATTCCGGCCGCGTACTCAGCGATCGTGCGGTCGCTGGAGAACTTCCCGGAGCTTGCGACATTCAAGATAGCTTTGCGCGTCCATCCATCCGAGTCCGCATAGAGGTCGCACAGCTGTCGGTCGGCCTCGAGATACGACTTGAGGTCCGCGAGGTGCATGTAGTGGTCACCGCCGCTGAGCAACGCGTGAAGCAGCGGTGCGAATACACCCGGCTCGTACTGGCTGAAGTAATCCGTAGAGATTAGGTCGAGGGCCGCTCGTGTCTCCGGTTCGTTCTCGTAGTGCCAGTGCGGGTTATACCAGCCCCTGCTGCCGGCCACCTGGTCCGCTGTCAGACCGAACAGGAAGAAATTCTCCTCGCCCGCTTCTTCTGCCATCTCAATGGTCGCGCCGTCGCGTGTGCCAAGCGTCAGTGCTCCATTCATCATGAACTTCATGTTGCTCGTGCCGCTCGCCTCGTAGCCGGCCGTTGAAATCTGGTTCGAGACATCGGCGGCTGGAATCAGCCGTTCCGCGAGGGATACGCAATATTCTGGCAGGAAAACAACTTTTAGCCTTCCACGCACGATAGGATCTCCATCCATGGTGCCGGCCAGATTGTTCAGGAATTTGATGATCACTTTGGCCAGGTGATAGGCGGGAGCCGCCTTGCCGGCGAAGAAAAATGTCCGCGGAGTCATCTTCAGCTTCGGGTTTTCCCGCAACCGGTTGTAGAGTACGACGACGCGCAACGCATTGAGCAGTTGCCGTTTGTATTCATGGATGCGCTTGACCTGGCAATCAAAGATGCTGTCCGGATCGACCGTCTGCCCGGATGTCGTTTTGAGCCACTGGGCAAACGCCGACTTTGCCTCGCGCTTCGCCTTGCGGAACGAGTCACGGAACCCCTTGTCGCCAACCAGCTTTTTAAGCTTGTTCAGCTGACTGAGGTCAGTTATCCAGCCATCGCCGATGGCGTCGGTGATCGTTCGGGCAAGTGCGGGGTTGGCCAGCAGCAACCACCGCCTCGGCGTCACACCGTTGGTCTTGTTGTTGAACCGCTCGGGATAGAGCTCGGCGAGATCCTTGACCGTCATAGAGCGTAAGAGGCCGGAGTGAATGGCCGCCACGCCGTTGGTGCTGTGAGATCCGACAATGGCCAAATTGGCCATGCGGATTCTGCGGACGCCTCCTTCTTCCACCAGACTCACACGAGCCACGCGTCCCTCATCTCCCGGAAAGCGGGTCCGGACTGTGTCGAGCAGGCGGCGATTGATCTCGTGAATAATTTCGAGGTGGCGCGGCAGCATGATTTCGAACCATTCATGCGGCCATTTCTCCAATGCCTCCGGCAACAGCGTGTGGTTTGTATAGGCCAGAGTCCGTTGCGTTAGGTCCCAGGCCTGGTCCCAACCGAGATGGGCATCGTCCAGCAGTATCCGCATGAGCTCGGGAACGGCCATCGTCGGATGCGTATCGTTCAGCTGGATGGCAACTTTCTCGGGAAGAGCATTCCAGTCGGTGTTGCTGCGCCGGAAGCGCCGCACGAGATCAGCCAGCGAGCAGCCGACCAGGAACGTTTCCTGGAGGAACCGCAATCCCTGACCTCGATACGTGGTGTCGTCCGGATACAGCACTCGAGTCAGCGACTCGGCCGCGAGCGTGCCGGCCAATGCGGCCGTGAAATCACCCCTGCTGAATCGCTGGAAATCGAAGTAATCCGGTGCTGCCGCAGCCCAGAGCCGAAGAGTGTTGATGGTCTTGCCGCCGTACCCGACGATCGGACGATCAAAGGGAATACCGATGACGCTGGAGGGTCGACCAGGGACCAGGCGTAGGTCCCCATCCCGCATCTCGAATGAACAGTTCCATTTCAATTCCACGGCTTCCTCGAGACGGGTTACTTCCCAGGGATCGGGCCGCCGCAGCCAGTTGTCAGGCTGCTCGAACTGCCAGCCGTCCTTAATGGTCTGTTTGAAGATGCCGTATTCATAGCGAAGCCCGTAGCCCATGCCGGGAATCTGCATCGTCGCCATCGAATCGATGAAGCAGGCCGCCAGCCGGCCCAGCCCCCCGTTTCCCAACCCGGCATCCGGCTCCATCTCAAACAGTGCCAGCGAGTCGAGGCCTTTCTTCTTCGCGACCTCCATGGCCAATGGGTAGAGCAAGGCATTCACGATATTGTTGGCAAAGGACTTCCCGAGGAGAAATTCCATTGAAAGGTAATAAACCCGCTTGGGGTTCTTCTGGGCGTACGTGTCTTCCGTCCGGAGCCAACGTTGTGAAATGATATCGCGGACCGAATGTGCGGCTGCTTCAAACTGCTCACGCAAATCGGCCTTCTTGACATCAACGACGTGGTCGAACGTCAGGTGCCGTTCGTAGAGCGCGTCGTTCGTGCCAGAAAATTGAATAGGTCCGACTCCATATTGTTGAAGAATGTCCTTCAGGTCTTCTTGTTTCATACAGCCTCCGCGATGCGGTTCAGGGAAGCGGCATCGCTGCCGACGTGGCTTCCTTCTCCCGCTCTCATCATGTGGACAATGTCTTCTCCCAGGGCGACACTCTAGAGCACCTGCTGGTGCATCCGCCTCGAATCCTGAGACGAGATGAACGATTCACCAACGAGCTTATACGTTGTCGCCTTCGGTCGAACTCCGCCGCTTCGTCGCCGCAGACCCCTGACCCCATTGCCAGTCGGTGATCTCGGGCATGTCTTCGCCGTACTTGGCGATGTATTGTTTGTGCTCGAGCAACTTGTCGCCGATCGCTTGCTTGGCATAGGCGGCACGTGACCCAAGCTGTGGCAACCGATCAATGACATCGCCGAACAGATGGAACCGATCCAGATCGTTCATCACCACCATGTCGAACGGCGTGCTCGTCGTGCCTTCTTCCTTGTAGCCGCGCACATGCAGATTCTTATGGCCGGTACGACGGTACGTCAGCCGATGGATCAACCACGGATATCCGTGGAAGGCAAACACGATTGGTTTGTCCTTGGTAAAGAGCGCATCGAAATCCTGGTCCGATAGCCCGTGAGGATGCTCGCTCTGCGGTTGCAATTTCATTAAATTGACGACGTTGATGACGCGGATCTTCAGCGTGGGGAGGTATCGTCGGAAAAGATCCACGGCGGCCAACGTTTCCAGCGTCGGGACGTCGCCGCAGCACGCCATCACCACATCGGGCTCGCTCCCCTTGTCGTTGCTGGCCCATTCCCAAATGCCAATGCCGGCCGTGCAATGTTTCACCGCCTGGTCCATCGTCAACCACTGTGGAGCAGGCTGCTTACCCGCGACGATGACGTTCACATAGTTGCGGCTGCGCAAACAGTGATCGGTCACGGACAGGAGCGTGTTTGCGTCCGGCGGCAGATAGACACGCACGACATCTGCTTTCTTGTTTACGACGTGATCGATGAAACCCGGGTCCTGATGGCTGAATCCGTTGTGATCCTGTCGCCAGACGTGGGACGAAAGGAGATAATTCAGCGAGGCGATCGGCCTGCGCCAAGGGATGTGATGGCAGACCTTCAGCCACTTCGCATGCTGATTGAACATCGAGTCGATGATATGGATGAACGCCTCATAGCAGGAAAAGAACCCGTGTCGGCCGGTCAGCAGATACCCTTCCAACCATCCCTGGCACTGGTGTTCGCTGAGCATTTCCATCACGCGCCCATCCGGAGCCAAATGGTCGTCGTACGGATAGCGATCGGCCATCCATGTGCGATTGGTGACTTCCATCGCGTCCTGCCATCGGTTTGAGTTGTTCTCATCCGGACTGAACAGACGAAAGTTCCGGCTCCCCATATTTAACTTCATCGTATCGCGCAGGAATTTCCCCATGTGGCGCGTGGCCTCAGCCGTAACCGCGCCGGGCTTCGTCACCTTGACGGCATAATCACGGTAGTCCGGCAGGCACAGGTCTCTCAGCAGCAAACCTCCGTTGGCATGCGGGTTGGCGCTCATGCGACGGTCGCCCTTCGGCGGCAGTTCCGCGAGCTCTGGTATCAATCGGCCGGTCTTGTCGAACAACTCTTCCGGTTTGTAGGTCTTCATCCATTTCTCGAGGATCTTGATGTGCGCGGGTTTTTCGTGCATTTCACCCATCGGCACCTGGTGGCTTCGCCAGTAGTCTTCCGTTTTCTTGCCGTCAATCTCCTTCGGGCAGGTCCATCCTTTGGGCGAGCGCAGGATGATCATCGGCCAGAGCGGTCGCTTCTTGGCACCGGTCCGTTGGGCCTCAGCCTTGATGCGATGAATATCGTCGAGGATGTTGTCGAGTGTGGTCGCCATCAGTTGGTGCATCTTCTCCGGATCACTGCCCTCCACAAAGTGAGGCGTGTAGCCGTAGCCACGGAAGAGCTGATCCAATTCTTGGTGACTGATGCGGGCCAGCACGCAGGGATTGGCGATTTTGTACCCATTCAAGTGCAGGATCGGAAGCACCACACCATCGGAGACGGGATTGAGAAACTTGTTGGAGTGCCATGAGGTTGCCAGCGCTCCGGTTTCAGCCTCGCCGTCGCCGACGACACAGGCGACGATCAGGTTAGGATTATCGTATGCCGCCCCGTACGCGTGGGACACGGCGTAACCCAATTCGCCTCCCTCATGAATCGAACCGGGTGTTTCCGGTGCTACGTGGCTGGGAATGCCTCCGGGAAACGAGAACTGCTTGAACAATCGCTTCATGCCCTCTTCGTCTTGTGAGATGTTTGGGTACACTTCACTGTAGGTGCTTTCCAGATAGGCATTGGCGACGATGCCCGGACCGCCGTGGCCGGGACCGATGATGTAGATCATGTTCAGATCCCGCTGCTTGATCACTCGATTCAGATGGGCGTAGATGAAATTCAGCCCAGGGGTGGTTCCCCAGTGCCCAAGCAACCGGGGTTTGACATGTTCTTTCGTCAACGGCTTTTTCAGCAGCGGGTTGTCATACAGATAAATCTGCCCGACCGACAGATAGTTCGCCGCCCGCCAGTAGGCATCGATCAATTTCAATTCCTTTTGCGACAATGAATTCCCCATGCTCTCTCCTCCCTGTTACGGCCTCGCTTGACTGATTTCCAGCGCCTTTGGTTTATAAATGTGCGGCTCGCACACAGCGAACTGTCTCTCTTGCAATCCAGGTTTCTTCATCCGCTGCGACCACATAAGCCGCCAACCGTGAGTCATCCGTGCTGATCTTTTCTGCACGACCAGGCGAGAGCCCCACCGCCGCTCGATTACGGTCCCGGTTCATCTTCAGACCACACCACTCCATCTTCTGGCAGATCCGCTCTCGAATTTCCGGTGCGTTTTCCCCGATCCCACCACCGAACACGATGGCATCGGCGCCATCCAAGACGGCGAGATAGGCCCCGAGGTACTTGCGCACCCGATAACAAAACAGGTCGATGGCGAACTGCGCCCGTTTGTCGTGCTCCTGCTCGGCCACACGGAGCAGCTCCCGCATGTCGTTTGACCGGCCGGAGACTCCAAGGAGACCCGACCGCTCGTTGAGCCACCGCTCGACTTCAGCCGCCTCGACCTTCTCGCGCTCCGACAGATAACTCACGATGGACGCATCCAGATCACCCGAACGTGTCCCCATCACCAACCCCTCCAAGGGTGTGAACCCCATCGAGGTTTCGACCGAGCGGCCCTTTGCAACTGCAGTGACAGAGCAACCGTTGCCGAGCTGCAGGGTGATCAGACGTACTTCTGTCAGTGGTTTCCCCGTACATGTCGCGTAGCCGTTCGCGAGCGAGGCATGTGCAATCCCGTGGAAACCATACCGCCGGATTCGATACCGGTCAGCCAGCTCCGCCGGAAGCGCATATCGTTTGGCCACGTCCGGCATCGTTTGGTGAAAGGCCGTGTCGAACACAGCCACCATCGGTATTGAGCGACCCAAGACTGCCTTGGCTCCACGAATCCCTGCGAGACACGACGGATTATGGAGTGGCGCTAACTCGGACAAAGAGTCGATTCCGGCCTCGACCTGTTCAGTAATCAACGTGGGCTTCACATACTGTTCTCCTCCATGAACGACCCGATGCCCGACCGCTTCGATCTTGCCGAGAGAACCGGCCAGACGATCAAACAGCACGCGCAACGCCTGTGCATGATTCCGAATCTCCAACGTCGTCTTCGAACGTTGTGCGTCTTCTCCATTCACTTCAAAGGTTGCGACTCCACCGATACCTTTGATCACGCCTTCGAGCAGCGCTGGAGGATTTGGTCCTCCTCCATCCTCTACAACGTCCAGAAGCCGATATTTGATCGATGAACTTCCACTGTTGATCACCAGAATCTGCATATCAGCGCTCAAGTCTCATGCCCTCACGCTTGCCCTACCCATAATATGGGGGGAGGGTTGGGAGAGGACATTTGCCTTAAGTGTTGGACGCATCAAAGATACTCTGAATGAATTTGTCCAGCATGGCGTTGAACTCAGCATCGGATTGCTGGGCCGTCAACCCCTCTACCAGTGCCCGCGAAAAACTCGCCACGAGGCCATGATTCCGGCGCAGCCGGTCGTTGGCTTCTTCCCTCGTATAGCCGCCCGAGAGCGCGACGACCCTCAACACATTGGGATGTCGGATGCAATCAAGATAGAAGTCGTCTTGCTCCGGGAGTGTGAGCTTGAGCATGACCGACTGACTCGCCGGCAACTCGTTGAGTGCCTTCAAGACGGCCTCTTTGAGCAACGCTTCGGCCTTGGCCTTTTCCCCGCAGTGAATGTCAACTTCCGGTTCAACGATCGGCACGAGGCCAGCGGAGATGATTTGCCGGGCTAGCTGGAACTGCTGGCTCACGACCTCCTTGATGCCGGCACCATTGGCTTCCTTGATGACCGAGCGCATCTTGGTTCCAAAAATACCTTTCGTGTTGGCTTTGTCGAGCAGGGCAGCAAGTGCGGGCATGGGCTTCATCAACTGGACCCCATCCTTTTCAGACGCAAGGCCTTTGTCCACTTTCAGAAAAGGGACCACTCGCTTCACATTCCACAGATAGTCCGCAGTAGACCGCCCCTCAATATCCCTGTCCATGGTGTCCTCGAACAGGATGGCGCCAATAATCCGCTGACCGGAAAAGCTCGGACTGGTGATGATGCGCGTACGCATCTGATGCACGATGACAAACATCTCATTGTCGTTCGACCACGCCCCTTCTTTGATTCCGTAGCGACGTAGCGCATTGGGCGTGCTGCCCCCGCTTTGATCCAGCGCTGCAATGAATCCGGGATGTGTCTTCATTTGCTGCTGTTGTTGTTCGTGAACGCTAAGAGTTTTCATGTATGCTTGCTCCATGGTTAGCTGGCCTTCTTGAGGACTGCACTGGCAGCTCCTGCTTTCGTTGTCGTTCTTCCACTGTCATCTGTCGATTCAATCTTCAGCGTCGCAAGGCGTTCTGTAAGCGTGGGAACCGTTTAATCAGCTGCGAGAATCCCCTTCGTGTCCGTCACGAGCTCAGTTGCGGTTTGGTCTAGTTCTTGCCGTTTCATGTCAATGTCTCCCGATGGTTCAAATGCTTCGCGATCAATGATCGTCATATGGCCACATGGCCCCGCCATTCGACATAAAACCAGTTCCAGAATATGTGACCATACAACTCTTAGAGGGTCAGAGCAAGAGCAGTACCACCATAAAACAGTCATAAGAAGATCACCGTTTGGTTATAAGATCGTAAAATCTCTTCAGAAACTATTACGTAGGCACTGGCTGGGAGACGGTACGGTGGGGAGGATGGCGACAGAGAGATGAACGAGTAAGTCCCAATATACCCCAATCCCTATTGCGCTCATATGTGTGGAAGCACAAAGGCGAATTTATGCTCGTGTCGATGAGCTTCTTCCAAATGTTCGCGACTTAGCTCTAGCGAAATCCCCAATCACTTTCCTTCAAATGTCGTCGGGTTTGCTGGTATAGTCCTGGCAGGCAACCCCGGTATAAACTCAGTACACGCAACGAGCGCGATACAAACAGATCGTGAAGGAGAAATTTCGATGGCCGAAACAATCGCCATATTGGTTGGTGGAGGTCCGGCGCCTGGTATCAACGGAGTGATCAGCGCCGCGACGATTCGATGCCTTGCGGAGGGCAAAACAGTCCTGGGCATCGAGCAGGGTTTCAAGTGGATCATGCAAGGCGATGTGAGCAAGGTCACGCCTTTGACGATTGAGCAGGTCAGCCGACTTCATTTTCGAGGCGGGTCGATCCTCAAGACTGCGCGCGCTAACCCCACCAAGAATTCCGCACATCTTGCTCAGTCGTTGAAAAGCCTCGAGCAACTCGGAGTGTCGGGGCTGATCACAATCGGAGGGGATGACACCTGCTTCTCCGCGCTCACGCTCGAACGTTCGGCAAAAGGACGATTGCGAGTCGTCCACGTTCCCAAGACCATCGATAACGACCTGGATCTTCCTGAAGGCGTACCCACGTTCGGATATCAGACCGCCCGGCATGTCGGCACCTATGCGGTCAAGAGCATCCTTGAAGATGCTCGAACGACTTCTCACTGGTTTTTCGTGGTGGCCATGGGGCGCAAGGCCGGCCACCTCGCCTTGGGGATCGGCAAAGCGGCTGGAGCGACGCTCACTCTCATTCCGGAAGAGTTTCCCGAGCGACCAGTCAGACTCGCAAAAGTCGCGGACATTCTCGCCGGCGCGATTATCAAACGGTTGAGTCAGGGACGAGAGGATGGCGTCGCGGTCCTTGCCGAGGGAGTCGCGGAAGTTATGAATCCCGAGGATTTTACCGCGTTGGCGTCCGTCTCTCGCGACGAGCACGGCCATGTGGAGTTGGCGGATCTCGACCTTGGTCGAGCGCTGAAGGAAGAAGTCCTTAAGCGGTTGAAACCCTATGGTCTTGCTCCAACCATCCGACTCAAGGACATCGGATTCGAATTGCGATGCGCCGATCCCATCCCGTTCGATATGGAATATTGTCGCGACCTCGGCTGCAGTGCGGCCGAATACTTGATCTCGGGAGGCACAGGGGCGATGGTGTCGGTTGTTAATGGAAAATTTTCACCGATCCCTTTCGACACGATTCTCGACCCAGTCACTCAACGGACAAGCGTTCGCATGGTGGATGTTGCAGCAGAGCCCTACCGGATCGCCCACCGCTATATGATCCGCCTGGATTCAAAGGACTTTGAAGACAAGGATCGACTCTCGCTCTGCGCTCAGGTGGTTGGTCTCACACCTGAGATGTTCCGGGAACGATTCGGCCCTGTTGTCACGCACGAGCGGGGAAGATAGCCCCGGAGTCTTGTCGTAAATTCGGCGACGGTGTGGCGAGCCCTTCATTACGAAAGCACAGGGGCAAACGGATGATGACAAGTGATGAAGCACTCCGTCAGTTGTTGGATGGGCACAAGCGGTATTTGAGTAGTCAGCCTCTACACCAGCACCAGGAAGCAGGATGGCGCGCCACTCTTGCCTTTAGCCAGCATCCATATGCGTTGATTCTTGGATGTGGTGACTCACGGGTCCCGCCCGAAATCATTTTCGATCAGGGTCTCGGCGATCTGTTTGTGATCCGGACAGCTGGTCATGTTCCCGACACCGCCGTCTTCGGTAGCATCGAATTCGGGTTGGAGGAACTGAACATTCCATTAGTGATGGTCATGGGCCACGAGCGGTGCGGCGCTGTGCAGGCAGCCGTAGCGGCGATGGACACAGGCAAAGGAAGCCCCGGATACTTGGGCGATATCATTGCCGCCATTATGCCGGCGGTTGCGCAAGTCAAAGACCAACCGGGAGACATCATCGATAATGCGGTAAGGGCCAATGTCAGGTTGGTCATGAGAAAACTGGAAGCTCACGTACCGGTGCTGGCGGCGAGCATCCAGGCCGACCGGGTGAAAATCGTCGGCGCGCGACATGACTTGGACACCGGAGATATCGAGTTACTAGAATGAGCTGACTACGAACGCGGATTGCCTCGGATGACACGGGATTGGTGAGGGGCTCGGAGGTCCGTATCGAACCTCCATTACTCTTCTGCTAGAGAACGGGTTTGTCGATCTCCTCTTTCGAGAGCTCGCCCTTTTCGAATTTTATGGTGTTTTCCAGCGCCTCAGTCAATGTCTCACCATAAGCAGACATCCTGTACGCGACGAAAGCGCATAGGCCTGCGGCCGCCAGTTCGGCGACACCGAAGACTGTGGCAGCGTAGAGACCAATGGCACCACCGACTATCGCGCCGTGAAAAGGAAGGGTGTGAAAGAAACTCCATGCCGCGCGCCCGGCCGCGCCCATACCTTCCTCAAGTTCCCGTAATAGGGGAACGTCGCTCCCTGAGCAAGAGTCTCCCGACGGGGCCGGTTTCGTATCCATCGTCCTGTCAGCGCCATCTTGCTGCATATCCGCCTCCTCGACCGGCCATTCTTGTGGCGCCTACTCTATCTCAAATGCGACAAACTTGTAAATCCGCTGGGCAGGAATTGCACCGCCAGACCACGATAGGCTACACTCGGTCCCGAATTGACTTAGGTATCGCGGGCGCCGGTACTGAGAGTCTGGGGCAGAAGTAAGCGACCAGAGGCTATATCCGGCCTGGTATCCAGTCTAGATCCTCGAAGATCATAGATTGAAAATAGGTAAAGGAGGCGATCCTCCCCTGAGGGCGTGGAGAAGCACAGATCCTCACACACATCGAGGAGACACGATGGTCCGTTGTTGATCTCGAGTTTTTTCCCGAACACCTTCACGGAAAATCTTTAGACTCCCGCCTGAGAGAACGCGAGGTTTTTGTGATAAGTCATGCGCGAAGATTCCGGCAAATAGCTGTCTTCTGGGTTTTGGGTTGGAGCATCCTCCTTGCGCTGACAGCTTCCGCCAACGCTCGACTCATGTCGCATGCAAGTCAATCGCTCAATCCTCATTTCAGATCATTTTCCACTGCGACAGGGAACCCAGCGCAGAGCCCGAATCCCAATGCGTCGGAGGGCTATACCCACCTGGTGCAACGGCGAGAGTCGTCAAACCCGAAGAGAAGTTTATATGATCTGACCATGCCTGACCGTAAGGAGGACGATCAGGAATCCGCTTGTCTGAAAAAAATTCGTGAGATGTTCCCCCCTATTGTGCTGCCAACCTCTGCCCTTGACCTCGACCAAGCCAGACTGGATCAGAGAGAGCACACCATCCTTATCCCCCTCAAAGAGCCCCGCGAGAAAATCCATACCATCTGGTTTGACACGGACACCAATACCGAAGCGCTTGAGATCATTCGCCTGCTACGGACGGGAAAGATTGGCAACGTCGGTGTCTTGTCGCTCGGCTACCGACCCAGCGTCTTTTATATGTTCTACGGTGTCACCGAGGAGGATCGCGTGGCCTGTCGACCGGAACGTGTCCTGGAACTTTTGGGAACATGCACGGAGTGCGAAGTGTTGGAGTGGCGCTCGCTTCAACCATAACTTCCCCGCGACCTGATCTAAATCCCAAATGGGGTCTCCCAGCTCGACCGGTTAGCAGGACAGTAGAGCGGTACTTTGGGTCGAAGAGTGACAGCCGGCACAACCAGCCAACGCACGGGTTGTGATGCTATGGAGAACCAGATTGGGGAGCCCATGAGCCCGTGCTGGGCATTTACAAACTACCAAAGATGAGAGTATATGATCTCGTATCACAAAACTGGCTTCTAGAGAGGTGGGTATGCCAACACAAAAAAGGCAGAGCAAACAAACAGAGACGGCCTTCTCAACCGCCTCGACTTTCGAGGGTGGCCGCTACGGATTACGGAGTATTGAGGGAGGCATCGGTGACGCCGCCCGGGGAATCTGGAGATTCTTTCATCACGCCCCGGGGCTTGGCGGGGTCGTTACCGGAGGCTTGGGTGCTGGTGCCGCCATGCTGATTGGCGTAGGCGAGTTGCTGGTCGGAGCCGCCGTCGGTTATGTGGGATACCGGATTTATGCCTATGGGGAATCTCCCACCGAGGCGTTGGAGAAGGCGATCCGGTTTGAAGAAGGCCGCTTGTCGGATGAGGAGTTAATGAAACCCGTGCCGAAATGACGGAGGAAATTCTACTTCATCAACGGGAGGTGCGCCGAGTTCTCCCAACGATAAGAACACAGATTATGTGTTTGTGTCGATACAGTTGATCGATTGATTCCCTCTCTCCGCACAATTTTCTGGTTCGCGTCTCGCCTTTACTTCACGGTTTCAAATAGCTTCGTGTTTTGGTCGGGACTGCAGTTTGCCTCACCGGATGGCACGCAGCTTGCTTTCATGTAGGCTTGATTCAAATCAGGCCGGATCCCATAAGGATCAAGCAAGGAGGACCAATCATGCATAGCCTCGTATTTGTGCTCTCCATCGTTGGGTTTGGACTCGAAGTCGCGGCATTCCTCTTGACGGTAGCGGTCCTATAAGACCGACAACCATCCTGAGGGCTGCGCGCCCGCACTATCTGCAGGGCCTACGTACAATGGCCACTCATGTTCATTTGCGAGCATGAGTGGCCATTTTTTTGTCACAAACCCAACCACATTATATATATGTCTTCTCAACAGCGGATGGGAGAACACCTTTCTCTTTTGCTTTGGGAAGTTGCTCTGCGCCTTCGGATCTCTCTTCTTCCCTCCAGATGGTGGCCTTGGCAAAGCAGTAGCTTGATAGAATCAAGAACGGTATGCCTGGGACCAGCGGCACAGGCACCAGAACCGCCCCAACGATCATGCTGTAATATCCGAGCGTCCAGTAACCGGACTTAACCGGTTGGCCTGTCTGAAGGGAACCTTTCGAACCGTCGCTGCCTTCAGTCGTGTTCAAGAATCGCCACGGCTGCAACCAGTTCATTGAAGATGAGCTGGCAGCTTCGATCGCCAAAGCGGCATTTGCGTATTCTTCTAGTTCTTCCAGACTGCGATCTTGCAGGAACTGACACAGCGATTCCGAGGCCCACACGGATGCATCGTACACAACGGTCACGCTATGACACCCCGTATTGGCGGTCGCCTCAATGACCCCTGGTTGAGTTGAGAGTAGTGCCTCGAGCCCGCGCGCCACGTGCCGAGCGGTCTTGAGTATCGGCACGCGCAGCCGGACGCGACCAGGAATCGAATGGACGACCTGGGTGGCAGCGAACGGCCTGTCGAGTTCCATCGACATGAATCAATTATATCCGAAGTCGGCTACACCTTGTCATCCCGCGAGGACGACCTTCTCAGCCTCAGGTGCTGGCAGGAGCCTTGCACTTTCATGTACTGGAGAATTCACTTTGATTGGCCGATCTTCCATGATCGGACGCAGGCCGTTCATGGTCGCGACGATCGCCGACCCGTTGCTAAGCAATGTCGCGCCGATCGGACCGAGCAGCCCGACGCAGGCGAGGGCAAGCGCAATGGTGTTGGGAATGGAAATGATCTTCCAATTCTGCTGGATCAACGCGACGGTCTCGCGGCCGATGTCGATCGCAAGGGGGACTTTCCAGAGCCCTCCATGTAAGAGGACCACCGGCGCCGTTTCTCGCGCGGCTTCCGTGCCTCCCTCGACGGCGATGCCCACATCAGCGTAGGCCAACATGGGTGAGTCGTTGATTCCGTCCCCGACGACGGCGACCTTATAGCCCGCTCGTTGCAAACGTTGGACCGCCTCCGATTTGTCTCCCGGAAAGACTTCGGCGACATACTCAGTGATTCCGAGCTCATCCGCGATTCTCTTGGCGACGTCCTTATGATCGCCGGTGAGCATCACGATGTGCTTGATGCCCCGATGCCGCAAGGCCTGAATCACGTCCACCGCCTCCGGCCGTAGCGGGTCGGAGATGGAGAGTAATCCGACGACGGCCCCGTCCTTCGCCACGCAGAGTGGGGAAATCGCTTGTTGCTGCATCCGAGCGATATGTCCCTGGACTTCCGGCGTCAAGTCCACTCCGCGGAGCGTCATGAACCGCGGGCTTCCGACGAGCACCACCGAGTCGTCCACGATCGCTTCGACACCGAGACCCAGGCTGTAATCCGACGCGGTCCGCTCCGGAATTAAAAGGTCTCTGGCTTGGGCGGCGCGGACGATGGCGTCCGCAACGGGATGCGACAGTCGCATTTCCGCGGCAGCCGCGAGCACGAGCACCTGATCAGCTGTAGAGGAATTGACCGGCACGACATCCAGAACATCGGGATGTCCTATGGTCAAGGTGCCGGTTTTGTCGAACACGACGGCGTCCACTTCCGCGAGACTTTCCAAGTGCCGCCCTCCCTTGATCAGAATCCCGTTCCGGATCGCCTTCGTCATGGCGGACAGCACGGTCGTCGGAGCCGCGATCCGAATCCCTGTTCCATAATCGATGATGAGAACAGCAGCCGCTCCCTGGAGACCGCCGGCCATCACGATGCCAGCGAAGGCACCGCCGGCAAAACTGTAGGGCACCAAGTCGTTTGCCCACTTGACGGCGTAATTCTGGATCTTGGTTTCACGAGCCGGCGCGGCCTCCACAAGGCGGAGAATCTGCGCCGCCTCAGTTTCACTTCCGATCCGCTCGGCGCGGATATAGAGTTTCCCTTCACGAACCACCGTTGCGGCATAGACAAGACTCCCCTCCTCCTTCTCGACCGGAACTGATTCGCCGGTGAGCGCGGCCTGATCGACCAAGGCCTTGCCGCTGAGCACGGTGCCGTCCACGGCAATGCGCTCGCCCGTATAGACGACCACGGTCTCGCCAAGTTGAATTTCTGCCACGCTGACCCGCACCTTGTGTCCATCCCGCACGACCCAGGCCTCGATGTTCTGGTACCCCAGGATCTCCTCAATGGCCTTCTTCGATCGCATCATCGTGAGGTCCCGAATCCAATCCGCGATGTTGATCAACCAGACCATGAAGATCGCCATCGGAAAGTTGCCTTGAACGACGAGCAGGGAGGTCGCAGAGGCGTCCAGCACATCGACATTCAGCTTGCCGTCTTCCGACAACGAACGATGGGCCCGCTTCAGCATCGGCAAGGCACTCAGCAAGAGCAGCACCGGCACCAGTGGTGCCGCCAGCGGCTCGACGAGCAGCGCGACGCCGAACCCGGCGCTCGAATACCAGAGTTCGTTTCCCGCCTCTTCAGACGGGGCCTGTGACTGATCGGTCTGTTCCTTGACAGAATTATAGGTGGCGACTTCTGAAGCACTCTGAAGTCTGACCCAGGTGCAGAGCCTATCGGTCGTCCAGACGGAGGGATCGCAAGTGACCGTCACACTGTAACACCAGTCGTTCACACTGACATCGGTCACTCCAGGTTGGTCTCTGAGAAGCTTCTCCAGCGGCTCGGCCAGGTCAGGCAAAGTCTTGAGCGCCGGCACCCGCAGCCTTACACGTCCAGGGATCGCATGCACCACGGTGGTATCGTCTAGTGTATCGGTGCGTGTCGCGGCTTTCGCGTGGGTTTCAGCGGTCGCAACCGGCGCAACACAACGAGCCGCATCTTCTTGTTGCGGGATCTGGTGGGCTATCAGGGCTGAGAGCGCGTCTCTATCGCTTCCATTGAGCGGGACCCACACAGCTGAGGTTTCAGAAACGAACCCTTCGGTGGGGGTAATCCGTGCCTTATCGACGCAGGTCACACGAACGCTGGTCACATCCGGGGGATTCTGCTGGTTTCCTGTGCCATTTGTTTTGGAGCGAGAAGCGGATTTCCTCCCGTCGGTCTCAAGTTCTGAAAAGCCTCGTTTGACAAGTTTCCGCGGACGCTTTCCGGTCGTTACGTGTTCCATAAAAATGATACCCCTTCCCTGAAAGCAGCCGGCTCCTGCATTCCGCACTCGGCATGTTCATCACACCCTGCTGAGCGACTGATATCGAGAGCTATTCCTTGCCCTCCGTCTTGCCCGTCTCTTGTCCGTGCCCCTTCGACTTTTCCAATTCTGCCTTGGCTTCTGACAGGAGATCTTTAAATTGCTCGCCCGTTTCAGAGACAAATTCAGAGACCGCATCAGCCACAACGATACCACCCTTGATCAGTTCCTTCACAATGGGACGGAAAATAGATCCGATCCCTGAGCCGTTGTGTTCCACAGCTGACCTCCTTCAGTTGGTGACAACACTAGACGCTGGAACAAAAGTGTTTCAGGTTTTTGTTCCTAACGACAAATATAAAGAATACGACGATGGCGGAGTGGAAAAAAGGCCAGAACAAAAAAAGAGGTTGCAGTATACAGCGGCTGACTCTTTGAAGTCTACTTAAGTTTTTAACTGGATATGGGGAGGCTGTGGGAAGGTTAATTCTCTGTTACAACGGGCTCATGGCCCGAGAGACACGACCTGTCTCGGAGAGACCATAGTAGGTCCATCGCTGCCAGAGGAGCAGTCGCAGCCCCATGGGAAGAGGGATATACCCTGGGAGATGGACTCCAACTATTACTTCGTCGCCTTGGCCGGTACAGTCTCCCCCGCCGACTTTGCAGCCAGTTCGGCTCTCGCTTCCTTCGCGATATCGCTGAAATAGGTGCATTCTCCCGACCACATGTCAGACACGGCTTCCTGGACGATGATCCCGCCTTTGATGATCTCTTTGGTCAGCCCGCGCAACACCGACCCCGCGCCTGATGCGATGCCCGTGACCACGGGCGTAGCCGCCGCACCAACGATTAATCCGACTATGCCGCCGATCAATGCTTCCACGACTCCCTCCTTCAGGATCAGGTGACCCTTCTACATGAATATCTACCAGCCTGGCTCGTCACGATAGCTGATCCGTACTTATCGAGTCAAGAACGCCATGCTCAACGGTCTTCAGGCAAGGCATGATGTAGGATGTGCGCCGTTGCCTCTCGGAATGAGCTCAGATACAATGCGCCTCACCTCACTGGGTAGACGCGCGAACATTCGAGGAGCCCACCGGTCGTGACGCGCCTTATCGCCATCATCAATCAAAAAGGCGGAAGCGGTAAGACAACGACGACCGTCAATCTGGCGGCGGCGCTGGGCAAGCAGGATAGGCGGGTGCTCGTGGTGGATCTCGATCCGCAAGCTTCAGCTTCAAGCTGGCTCGGGATCAAAGATGGTGGCCGAGCCCTGCTCAACGTCTTCACCGATGGACTGGCCATGTCTGGTCTGGTCCAACCGACGACAGCGGAAGGCGTCGAGGTGATCCCTTCTTCCTCATGGCTCATCGGAGCCGAGAAGGCCCTAGCCAACGAAGTAGGTGCTGAATCGGCGCTGCATCGTGGGCTCGCGGCCTTGGAGGGACCATGGCAGTATATCCTGCTCGATTGTCCTCCGACGCTGGGCATCCTGGCAACCAACGCACTGGTCGCGGCCAAGGAAGTACTTGTTCCCGTGGAGTGCCATGTGCTGGGACTCGGAGGGCTTGCGCGGCTGCTTCAGGCCGTCGAAGTGGTTAAGGAACGATTGAATCCGAAACTTAAACTGGCGGGCATTCTCGCGTGCCGAGTCGATATGCGAACACGGCATGCGCAGGAAGTCCTCGAGGAACTCCGGAACCGCTTTGGTCCGCTCGTGTACGAAGCAATAATCCGGGAAAATGTTCGTCTCGCTGAGTGTCCCTCATTCGGCCAACCAATCAATCGGTATGATCCTTTCTGCTACGGAGCGGCTGACTACAGGAAGCTGGCCGCCGACGTCATGAAGCAAGAGAGTCAATAAAGAGGAGTTAATGGCAAAGCGAAAAACGATCGGAGAAAACCCGCTCGACGCGCTCATGCCGAATCCCATCGTGCCTCGAAACACCCAATCGCCTGCTTCAACCGACGGTCACTCCGGGGGAAGGATCGCAACTACCCCCCGGACATCCAGTCCCCGAAGCCAGCCAAGAGTCAAGGCTACCCCAGCACCGGTTCCAGCCTCACCGGCTGCCCAGCCCCCCTCCCCTTCCGACCTCCTCAATCGCATCCAGTCGCTGGAGCAACAGAACTTCTACATCGCATGGTTGGCTGGTGGAGCAATCTTGTTGGCAGTGCTGCTGTAGCCCACATTATTCATGAACGCTTCTACTGCAATCGCCGACACACCGCTGCGACGAACCGGCATGCAGCTGCGAGAGCATGCTGGCGGTTGGATGATCCGGTCCGTCCGGTCGTTCCCTCACTGCGGCAGGAAGAAAAAGCCGATCGCAAACATTAGATAGACTGCCA
Organism: Nitrospiraceae bacterium; assembly: GCA_035623075.1. NCBI lineage: Bacteria > Pseudomonadati > Nitrospirota > Nitrospiria > Nitrospirales > Nitrospiraceae > Nitrospiraceae bacterium. The sequence continues at coordinate 19,782 of DASPUC010000014.1, forward strand.
TCAACATCACACCCTCCATCCAGTGACACTCGCCATCGGAGGTAAGGCGACTGACGACGGCGACGGCGAACACAATCGCGACCATTTCGAAGACCGAGAAATGAAGGTCCATGGGTTGCCCGATCACGTAGCCGAGGAATACGAGGACAGGTGCGACAAACAACGCCACCTGCGTGCTCGCTCCAACCGCAATACCAACCGACAAATCCATCTGATCGTTCCTCGCAAACCGCACGGCATTCATCGCTTCTGCCGCATTCCCGACCAGCGCCAGGAAAATGACGCCGGCGAAGATCGGAGTTAATCCGAGTGCGGTAGAGGCAGGTTCGATCGCCCCGACAAGAATTTCGCTCATGACGGCGATCAGCACCGTGACTCCCGCGAGAACGGTAATGGCTTTGCCCTTGCTCCAACGGTCTTCCTCCTCCACCTGTTCCTTCGTCGGCCCGAATTCACCCGGCTCGGTTTCAATGAGCTGCCGATGGGTTTTCAGCGTGAACACCAGACTCAAGAGATAGGCGACAAAGAGGACGATCGCGATCTCCGTACTTACCTCACGCTCTTTCCCGGTGGCAAAATGAAAGAGTGCCGGGATCAGCAGACCGATTGCCGCCACGAACAGGAGTCCTCCGTTCACGCCTGCGACCGTCTGATTGAACCGTTGACGTATGCGGCCCAACCCTCCGACGATCATCGACAGCCCGAGTGAGAACAACAGATTCCCGAGAATCGAGCCGGTGATGGATGCTTTCACAACATCATTCAGCCCCTCCTTCAGTGCGAAGCCGGAAATAATCAGCTCCGGTGCGTTTCCGAGAGACGCGCTCAGCAAGCCGCCGATGGTGGCTCCAACATAAATTGAGAGCTGCTCCGTCGCCTGCCCCATCAGTCCAGCCAGTGGCACGATAGCGAGGGCGGAAGCAATAAAGATTGCGATCGGACTGGCGCCGTAC
>DASPUC010000015.1:0-105000 GCA_035623075.1 Nitrospiraceae bacterium
GATCGGCGGCGGCACTGGTCCTGCTACCGGCACCAATGCCACGACCTGCACGCCGGGGCCCTGGAACATTTATCGGATGCTGGAAGCATCGGACGGGATCCCCATCAATCTGGGCTTTCTCGGAAAAGGCAACTCGTCGCAGCCCGAAGGATTGAACGAGCAGATTGAGGCTGGCGCGATCGGATTGAAGCTTCACGAAGACTGGGGCACGACACCGGCTGCGATCGACACCTGTTTGAGCGTCGCGGAACGTTACGACGTGCAGATTGCCATCCACACCGACACCTTGAATGAAGCCGGTTTCGTGGAGGACACGATCAAAGCGTTCAAGGGTCGGACGATCCACTCCTTCCACACGGAAGGTGCCGGTGGTGGGCACGCGCCCGATATCATTAAGGTCTGCGGTCAGCCCAATGTGCTGCCGTCCTCGACCAACCCGACGATGCCGTTCACCGTGAATACCATGGACGAGCATCTCGACATGCTGATCGTGTGCCACCATCTGAACAAGCGTGTGCCGGAAGACGTGGCGTTTGCCGAATCGCGCATCCGGCGCGAAACCATTGCGGCAGAAGACGTGCTGCATGATTTGGGGGCCATCAGCATGATGTCGTCCGACTCACAGGCGATGGGGCGGCTAGGAGAAGTGATCATCCGAACCTGGCAGACGGCCCATAAGATGAAAGTGCAGCGGGGACATCTGTCGGCTGGTGGAGGGAAGGACTCGTCACAGAACGACAATTTTCGGGCCAAACGCTACGTAGCCAAGTACACCATCAATCCGGCAATCACGCACGGGATTGCCCATGAGGTCGGATCCGTGGAAACCGGAAAGATTGCGGATCTTGTGATCTGGAAACCAGCCTTCTTCGGCGTCAAACCTGAAATGGTCCTCAAGAGCGGGTTCATTGCGCAGGCCCAGATGGGGGACCCGAACGCCTCGATCCCGACGCCGGAACCGATCATCAGCCGGCCGATGTTTGGGTCGTTCGGGCGGGCTCTGTCCAGCACCAGCATGACCTTCCTGTCGCAGGCCGGATTGGATCGGGAAATTCCCAAGAAGCTCGGTCTTCAGAAACGCGTGGCCGCGGTGAAGAATTGTCGGAGTGTGAAGAAGCGCGATTTGAAGCTGAACGACTATCTGCCCAAGATAGAGGTCGATCCCGAAACCTATGTCGTCACGGCGGACGGTGTGCGGCTGACCTGCGAGCCGGCGGCGGTGCTCCCGATGGCGCAGCGGTATTTTTTATTTTAGGCTGGGGGCATGGGGCTAGGGGCGAGAGGACATACTGTCTGAACCCCTTGCCTCTCGCCGGAATACGATATGAACACCATTTCGCTCATACAGGGCCTTCGTTTCATCGACAGTTTCTTCCCCTCCGGCGGCTATGCCTACTCATCGGGACTCGAGGCGGCGATACAAGCTGGCGCGGTGAAAGACAGTGTTGGGCTATCCCGGTATGTCGAAGACCTATTGCACAGCGGAATGAGCCGGCGCGAGGCTCTCGCGGCGAAAATAGCAAACGAGGCTGGGTTAGCGGGACATCTTGAGAAGGCACTGAAGGTCGATCTCGAGCTAGAATCCATGAAGACCGGCCGCGAAACGCGCTTGGCCAGCCGCCAGATGGGACGGCAGGTCATCAAGATTGCGGCTGAGCAGGCGGAAGGGAAGGCAATCTTGAAGAAGTATCTCGCCAAAGTGGTGGCAGGCCAAACCCCCGGTCACTTAGCAGTGAGCTTAGGGCTGACACTCGGCGCCGCTGGTTGGAAGAGCGAGGAGACCGTCGCAGTCTTCTTGTACCAAACAGCGGTGGGATTCGTGTCGGCTGCGATGCGACTGCTTCCGATCGGGCAGCGTGAAGGCCAACGCGTGCTTGATGGCTGGCTCCCACTGATCGGCCGAATCAGCCGACAAGCCAGAACCGGGGCTGGATTGAGTTCCTGGTCGCCGGTCCAGGATATCTATGGGATGCGCCATGGCCAATTGGAGTGGAGGTTGTTTCGGTCATAAGGGGAGCAGATGGCTGATGGCGTATAGCACGAACGAAATCCTGATTAGATGTTAGGTTTTGTTTCTGCTATATGCCATACGCTATAAGCTATCAGCTCTTCACTTGTGCCATAAGCTCTTCGAGGACTCATGCATCGAGCCGATGAACATCATAGTGGTGGCGGCCGCGCGACCATGGCTCGCGCCAAGCATGTCCCGGTCATCGGGGTCGGAGGCCCGGTCGGATCGGGCAAAACGGCGCTGGTAGAAGCCTTATGTCGGAAACTCCGCGATCGCTTCAGCATGGCCGCCGTCACCAATGACATCTTCACGAAAATCGATGCTGAGATTTTGACCACCCACGGGGCCTTGCCTCCTGACCGGATCCTCGGCGTGGAGACAGGCGGCTGTCCCCATACAGCGATCCGAGAGGACGCCTCGCACAACCAGGAAGCCATCGATGAATTAGTGCGCAGACATCCGGATCTAGAGTTGATCTTCGTTGAAAGTGGAGGAGACAATTTGGCGGCGACGTTCAGTCCCGAACTCGTGGACCACGTGATTTACGTGATCGACGTCGCCGAGGGCGATAAGATTCCCCGCAAGGGTGGTCCTGGCATCACGCGATCGGACCTCCTGGTGATCAACAAAATGGATCTTGCACCCTACGTGCGGGCCGACTTGTCCGTCATGGAACGGGACAGCCGGCGCATGCGTGGCAACCTGCCGTTCGTGTTTACCAATCTGCTGACCGGGGAGGGGCTGGATCGAGTGGTGGACTGGGTGGAGCAGCGAATTCCCCAGCGCGTGCGACGGTCCTGATTGTTTCATCGCTTCCAGTGGTACGGACAAGAAAGGGGGGCGAAGCCGCCCACATCTCTTCCGTCGGACGCACCGGAGAGCTGCGGCTTAGCTACGCCAGGCGTAATCACAAGACGATCATTGCCCGCTCCCACTGCACCAGTCCCTGGCATCTCCTCCCACCGATTTATCTGGACGAATCGGGGGCAGCGTATACACTGTTGCTCAATCCTTCCGGCGGACTGGTCGGCGGTGATCACCTGTCCATCAACATGGAACTGGACGAGGATGCGCACGTCCTCATTTCTGCTCCCTCTGCGAACCGCATCTACCGATCGTTGGGTGAGGTGTCGGTTCAGGAGATTGATCTTCGTCTTGGGCCTGGTGCCATTCTCGAGTGGCTCCCGGACCATACTATCCCTTTTGCCGGCTCGCGCTTTCGCCAAACCATCGAAGTGAAGTTGGCTGCCGGTGCGTCTGTGTTGTTGTGGGACGCGATCGCTTCAGGCCGGATCGCCCGCGGAGAACGATGGAAATTCAAGAGCCTCGAGAACGATATCCGAATCAGAACGGCAGCTGGCGCATCGGTGAGGGAACGTTATGTGCTCGCGCCGGCCGATAAGCTAATCGGTCATGGGTTAGCAGAGGAGTGGGACTATGTTGGATCGCTATTTGTAATCGGAGATCAAGTCGAGTCGAGCGTCTGGACTTCGCTCGAAGCAGCCCTCGCAGCAATTCTTGAGGAATATCCCGATCATGTGCTTGGCGGCGTATCTCAACCGGCGGTTCCCGGTCTGGTGGTGAAATTGGTCTCCAGGTCTGCCCCGGACCTGACGTCGACGTTGACTGCTCTATGGGGAGCGGTGCGCAAGGCTCTCTGGAACTTACCTCCTGCGACCTTGCGGAAGTATTGATTACCGGGACCGGTGTACTAATCGGCTCGGGAAAGAGGTTTGACACCCCGCGAGCCCCGATGGTATTCTTGGCACGCGTCCGGAGACAACGGAGTCTCCATATTAAACCAGCACTTATCACGGACAATGGCGTCCTCGGTCCTCTCTTGGGATTGAGGGCGTTTTTTTTTGACAGGCTGTTGAAAATGGCCTCCAACAGCGTTCTCGGTGGCTCAGACCACTCAACGTACTCCGAGGAAGTACGCCTCGCGGTCTTCGCTTCCTGCGGCCTTGTTGGAAAGCCATTTTGAACACCCTTAATTGAGTGACCGAAAATGCGCACGTTTCGTATCGCCATGGCTCAGATCAATCCGACGGTCGGCGATATCGCCGGGAATTCCCGTCTGATCAGGGCCTGGATCAAAGAAGCACGCAAAGCCAAGGCTGATCTGGTGGCGTTTCCTGAACTGGCCGTGACGGGGTATCCCCCCGAGGATCTTCTCTTGAAGCCTGGTTTCGTGGATGACAACCGGCGCGCACTTGATGAGATTGCCCATGACTGTAGCGGAATCGTCGCGGTCATCGGTTATGTCGGACAGGGGGCGATGGCCCGGGAGAAATCTGGACCACCGTCGGTCGTTTCAGCCGATCGGCACGAATTGTACAATGCGGCGGCCATCATAGCCGAACGGCGTCTGGTAGCCACCTACAGCAAGTGGCTCCTGCCGAACTATGGGGTGTTCGACGAAGGCCGTTACTTCCACCCTGGCCGAAGGCTTTCACTGGTCGGTCTTCGTGGCGTCACGATCGCCGTCAACATTTGTGAAGACATCTGGTTTCCCGACGGGCCGACGCGTGCACAGGCCGCGGCGGGAGCCGACGTCATCGTCAACATTAATGCGTCGCCGTTCCATATCGGGAAGAGCCGATTCCGCGAGCAGATGCTGGTCACCAGGGCCCGGGAGAACGGGGTCATCGTGACCTACACCAATACCGTGGGTGGACAAGATGAACTGGTGTTCGACGGGAACAGTGTGATCGTGGACCCGGCTGGTGAGGTGGTGGCAAGAGGAAGAGCGTTCCAGGAGGATTTGGTGGTCGCCGACCTCAATGTGGATGCGATGGTGCGTGCTCTCATGGCGCGCGAACGCAAAAAACCCCTCAGCGGAAAAATGGCGGCGGTCGTCGATCGGCTCACGGTGAAGCTTCCCGCGACAAAGACGAAGCCGGCTCGTCTAGTGTCGTCTTTCGCGACGCCCCTGGGTGAGCTTGAAGAGGTCTATCTGGCGCTCGTGCTGGGGGTCAGGGATTATGTGCGGAAAAACGGGTTCAAACGCGTGGTCATCGGATTGAGTGGGGGGATCGACTCCGCGCTTACATCCGTCATTGCGGTCGATGCGATCGGGGCGGAGAACGTGGTCGGCCTGTTCATGCCATCGCCCTATACGTCCCAGGAAAGTGGCGAGGATGTGGCGGAGCTGGTTCGTCGATTGAAGATCGAGTGCCGGACTGTTCCGATCACCTCGACGTTCGAGGCCTATCTGCAGTCTTTGTCTCCCCTCTTTTCCGGAAAACCAGTCGACACGACCGAAGAGAATATCCAAGCGCGCATCCGCGGAAATCTGTTGATGGCGCTCTCGAACAAGTTTGGGCACCTTGTCTTGACCACCGGCAACAAGAGCGAGATGAGTGTCGGGTACGCCACACTGTACGGCGATATGGCGGGCGGGTTTGCCGTCATCAAGGATGTGCCCAAGACGATGGTCTATGAACTGGCCACACTCCGCAATCGCCGGGACAGAACAGCCGTGATTCCCAAGCGCATTCTCGATCGACCGCCGACGGCGGAACTGCGACTCAATCAGAAAGATGAAGACAGTCTGCCGCCCTACGCGGTGCTCGATCCGATCCTCAAATCATACGTGGAGGAAGATCGGTCGGTCGACGAAATCATCGCGATGGGATACGAGCGAGCCACGGTTCTGCGCGTCGTCGCGCTGGTGGATCGCAGCGAATATAAGCGAAGGCAGGCGCCGGTCGGCATCAAGATCACGCATCGCGGCTTGGGCAAAGATCGACGCATGCCGATCACGAACGCGTATCGAGGCATCGAATCGAGCGGATCATGAGGAGGCTCTGATGACAAGCCTGCATCGATCTTGGCTGTGGGTCAGCACAATGCTCATGAATCTGATCCTTTGGGCACCGATCGTCACTGCCGAAGAAATGAGCCCTCGTTTGCCTCCGGGCGGAATCGACAGCGGCGATACGGCCTGGATGTTGGCGGCCTCGGCTTTGGTGCTGGGCATGATTATTCCCGGCATGGTGTTCTTCTATGGCGGATTGGTTCGCAGCAAGAACGTGATCGGGACGATGGTCCAGGCGTTCGCCATTCTCTGCGTGGTCAGTGTGCTCTGGGTGGTCTGTGGCTACAGTCTGGCGTTCGGGCCGGATCGTGGCGGCGTCATCGGCGGGCTCGATTGGGTGGGACTATCCGGCGTCGGTGCAATGCCCCACCCGGTTTACGCACCGACAGTCCCGCACGAAGCCTTCATGCTGTTTCAAATGCTCTTTGCCGCCTTTACGCCGGTACTGATCGCCGGAGCATTCGCCGAGCGGATGAAATTCGGAGCGACTGTGTTGTTTGCCGCCCTGTGGTCCCTGTTCGTCTACGTGCCCCTAGCGCACTGGGTGTGGGGCGGAGGGTGGCTCAGTAAGTTGGGTGTGCTCGATTTTGCCGGAGGGACGGTTGTGCACATCAGTTCCGGTGTGAGTGCGCTGGCCTGCGCGATGGTGCTGGGTAAGCGTCGCGGGTGGCGGACCGATTACATGGCGCCGCATAATCTTCCGTTCGTTCTCCTCGGTGCCGGATTGCTTTGGTTGGGGTGGTTCGGGTTTAACGGCGGCAGTGCCCGAGGGGCGAATGCCGTGGCGATCGGCGCCGTGACGGTAACCCATGTGACAGCGGCGTCGGCAGCGCTGGCGTGGATGATCGTCGAGTGGCAACACCGGGGAAAGCCGACGGTGCTTGGGATTGCCAGTGGAGCGGTGGCCGGACTGGCCACCTCCACGGCCGGAGCCGGTTATCTCGGTCCGGGATCGGCCATGCTTGTGGGTATTGCAGCCGGTCTGTGCTCTTACGCCGCAATTGTTTGGAAGGGAAAGATCGGCTATGATGACAGCCTTGACGTCATGGGAACCCATGGCGTCGGCGGAATTCTCGGGACCCTGGCGGTCGGGCTCTTTGCTTCGAAAGCCGTGAATCCTTCCGCATCAGACGGACTGTTCTTCGGAAATTCCGGTCAGTTCGGAATTCAGACCGTGGCGGTGGCAGCCGCTGTTATTTTTGCCTTTGTCGGGACATACTTGATTCTAAAGCTGGTCGAGGGTGGGATGGGATTGCGCGTCTCGCCGGAAGAAGAAGCCACAGGTCTGGATCTCACACAGCATAATGAGCGTGCGTATTCATAATGGATGGACGTGAGGCGAGAGGCTTGGGGCTAGAGGGTCGGAAAGATCGTGTCGTCTCTTTGCCTCTCGCCTCGTGCCACTCGCCTCTAGCCTATGAGGAGACGACATGAAACTAGTGGAAGCCATTATTAAGCCGTTCAAACTCGATGAGGTGAAGGACGCCTTGCTCGAAATCGGCGTGCAAGGCATGACGGTCACCGAGGTCAAAGGATTCGGCCGGCAAAAAGGTCATAAAGAGACCTATCGCGGGCAGGAATACACCATCGAATTCGTTCCTAAGGTCAAGGTCGAGGTGGCGGTGCAGGATAATCAAGTCCCGCGGGTCCTGGAAACCATTACTCGTGCCGCAAAGACCGGCAGTATTGGAGATGGAAAAATCTTCGTCCGCGATTTACATGCAGCTGTCCGTATTAGAACTGGAGAGACGGGAGAAACTGCGTTGTGATCATGTCGCCGAACGACCGCATGTCTACCACAGCTGCTCTCGACCGGGACACTAGGAGCCTTGCGGCGATCCTGGCGGAACAACGCCGTGCCATCAGTCTTCGCTTGATCGAAGGCGCTTCGGGAGCGGAGACAATGGCGGCCATGACCGATCTCATGGACGATCTCATTACCGGCTGTTACCGGACCGCCGTTCGCCAGGGTGGAGAGGAACTGGCGTCGATCGGGCTACGACAGTGTTGTGTAGTCGCCCTGGGCGGGTATGGCCGTCGAGAATTGGCGCCGTACTCCGACATCGATGTGATGGTCCTGTTTCGGCCGGAAGTCGGCCTGCGGGTCCAACCGCTCGTCCAGGCCGTTCTGCGTCCACTTTGGGATGGCGGTTGCCAGGTGGGCCACAGCGTTCGGACGATCGGCGATTGTATTGAGCTGGCGAGTACGGACTCGACGGTGAAAACGTCGATGATGGAGGCCCGATTCCTGGCGGGGAGCGCGGACCTCTTCCAGGAATTTCACGGTCGCTACCTGCGGAAGGTCGTGACGCAGGCAACGGATACCTATCTGGACCTCAAGCTTGAAGAGCGTCGACGCGAGTACGAAAAGTTCGGCGAGACGGTCTATCTCCTCGAGCCGAACGTGAAGAAAAGCAAGGGCGGGCTTCGCGATCTCCACGTGCTCCAATGGGTGGGGATGGCGCGCTATCACGCACCGACGATTCGGGAGCTCTCGGATCGAGGCATTCTCTCTCGCGCCGACTACCTCGCACTGGTCGAGGCGAGGGAATTCCTCTGGCGTGTTCGCTCGCTGCTCCACGTGCACGGGGGAATGGCCCAGGAAATTCTGTCCTTTGATGAGCAGATCTGGTTGGCCGAACGATTCGGTTTCACCGATCAGCCGCATCTGTTGGCGGTTGAGCAGTTCATGCAGCGGTACTACCAGCACACGATGGGGTTGCACGAGCGCTGCATGCGATTTCTGGAGCGTTGCAGACGTGTCCCGCTCGGTCAACGGTTAGCCCGCTTCCTCCCCGCTCCGAAAGTGGAGGAACATTTCGTCGTCCGCGGCGGGATGCTGACGGTAATCGATGAGAAACGAACGCGTGTCCTCGACAGTCCGGCCCTCTTATTGAAACTCTTTGATGTCGCCCGGTGCCGACGACTGACCATCGATCCGCCTCTGTTGGAGGATATTCATCGGCATGTCGAAGCGACGTCCGAAACTGCTTATCGCACACCTGAGATCAGCCGGACGTTTCTGAGAATCTTGGCCGGCCCTGGAACCGCCAAGACTTTAGAAGCCATGCACAGGGCCTACTTGCTCGAGAAACTTATTCCAGCGATGGGGACCGTTCGTGGACTGATGCAATTCAATCAGTATCACAAGTATACCGTCGATGAGCATAGCCTCCTCGCCGTCGGAAAAGCCGAAGCGCTGGTACAGGATCAAGCGGTCTTAGGCGGTGTGTATCGGGAAATTAAGCGAAAAGACATTCTGCATCTGGCCGTACTGCTTCATGACCTGGGGAAGGGGAAGGAGGAAGACCATAGCGAAGTGGGGAAGCGGCTGGCGGAAGAAGCCGCTGCTCGGTTCGGGTTCGATGAACAGGAAACACGCTCGTTGGTCTTTTTGGTCCATCGGCACTTGCTGATGGCGCATACCGCGTTTCGACGAGACCCGAATGACGTCAAGGTTGTCCTGCCGTTTGCCCGCGAAGTGGGGACACCGGAAGTGCTCAAAAAACTCCTCGCGCTCACAGCAGCAGACATCGCGGCGGTGGGTCCCGGCGTCTTGACGAAATGGAAGGAATCCCTGCTGATCGAGCTGTATCTCCGCACCATCCCGGAGGTGTCGGGAGAACGCGAAGCCGCGGACATCGCCGCCGGCCTCACCGAGATTGCCGCTGACGTTCTTCGCCAGCCGGCGCTGGCTGCTCTGTCTGGTGTCGACCAGGCGTGGATCGAAGGGCAATTGCACCAGTTCCCACAGCGGTACCTCTACGGCACGTCCGCTGCACGTATCGCACTGCACCTGGCGGCCGTCCGGCGTCTCCATGCGGGCGAAGTCGTGGTCGAGTCGGAGTTCAATCAAGAGCTCGGCACCTGTGAATATACCGTGATCGCACACGACGATTTGACGCCGGGGATTTTTTCCAAAATCGCGGGCGTGATGGCGGGTAACGGGCTCCAGATTCTCGACGCGCAGATTCTGACCAGGGCCGATGGAATCGTTATCGATACGTTTCAGGTGACGGACCCGGATTACAACGGTCCCCCGCCGGCTGAACGGCGCCGGCTTGTCGGTGAACGTGTGGCGGCGGTGTTGAAAGGCTGGGAACATGTCGACGACGTCATCCGGCGCGGCGCCCGATTGAAGCTGACGCGCCCCTTGCCGAAAGCGCGCGAAGCCACGGAGGTTCGGATCGACAACGAAACGTCCGACGGGTTCACGATCATTGACGTGTTTGCGGACGATCGCCAAGGGCTCTTATATGTTATGACGAATACGATCTTCCAACTGGGCTTGTCGGTGCATGCGGCGCGCATTTCGACCAGATTGGATCAGGTTGCCGACGTGTTCTATGTCACCGATCAGCGGGGGAAAAAGATCGAGGACCACGCCCAACTCGAACGGATTCGGGCGGGTGTCGAAAAGGCCATCGAGAATTTTCTTGAGGCCAAGGCGGCCTAATCAGGGCTGTAAGGGATTCACTCGGCAGGGGTTGAAAGGAGGAGGGGGATGAACGTTCGTGAGGTGTTGGAGTTTGCAAAGAAGAACAAGGTCCAGATTGTGGACCTCAAGTTTGTCGATCTCATCGGGACTTGGCAGCATTTCAGCATCCCCGTCAATGAATTGACGGAGGGGCTGTTCAAGGACGGGTCGGGAATGGACGGGTCATCCATCCGAGGGTGGAAGGCCATCAACAACAGCGACATGCTGGTCGTGCCGGACCCCGCCACAGCCTTCCTCGATCCTTTTTGTTCCGTGCCGACGTTGAGTCTGGTCGGCAATGTCGTCGACCCCATTTCCAGGGAAACCTACGACCGCGATCCGCGATTCATCGCCCAAAAGGCGGAGAAACATCTGCAAAGCACCAAGATCGGGGACATCTCCTATTGGGGACCAGAGGCCGAATTCTTCATCTTCGACCAGGCCCGCTACGACCAGACCAGTCACAGCGGCTATTACTTCATCGATTCGGAGGAAGGCGTCTGGAACTCAGGGCAGGAAGGGTTCAACCTGGGTGGAAAAATCCGCCACAAGGAGGGCTACTTCCCCGTGCCCCCGACCGATACCCAGCAGGACATCCGGAGCGAGATGATCCTCGAGATGGAGAAGGCCGGAATCGAGATCGAGAAACATCACCACGAGGTCGCAACGGCCGGGCAGGCTGAAATTGACATTCGGTTCGATTCGCTGGTCAGGACGGCCGACAAGATGATGATGTACAAGTACGTCGTCAAAAACGTCGCGCGCCGTCACGGGAAAACCGCGACGTTCATGCCGAAACCAATCTTCGGGGACAACGGGTCCGGCATGCACACCCACCAGAGCATTTGGAAGGAAGGCAAACCGCTGTTCGCCGGCAAGGAATATGCGGGTGTGTCGCAGATCTGCCTCCATTACATCGGCGGAATCTTAAAACATGCGCCGGCTCTGGCGGCCTTTACGAATCCATCGACGAATTCTTATAAACGCCTGACACCTGGCTTCGAAGCGCCGGTGTTATTGGCCTATTCGAGCCGCAACCGTTCTGCCGGCATCAGGATCCCGATGTATTCCCCCAGTCCCAAGGCGAAGCGGATCGAAGTGCGGTTCCCTGATCCTGCCTGCAACCCTTATCTCTCGTTTGCCGCCATGCTGATGGCGGGATTGGACGGGATTGAGAACAAGATCAATCCGGGAGAACCGGCTGAAAAGGATCTCTACGATCTCGAGCCCAAGGAAGCAGCGAAGATCCGGACGATGCCGGGCAGTTTGGACGAAGCGTTGACTAATCTAGAGCGGGATCATCAATTCCTCCTGAAGGGCGGGGTTTTCTCGGAGGATCTGATCGATGCTTGGATCGGCTACAAGCGCAGCAAGGAAGTTGATACCATGCGACTACGGCCGCATCCATACGAGTTCTTCCTGTATTACGACGTGTAAGGAGGTCTCGTCCTCTTGTAAAAGATGGGTTGACGGGTCAAGGAGAACCATGGTACAAGTTCCGTCCAGGAGCTGACTCGGGGCAATGACGCTTCGAGAGAGGCTCGTGAAAATCGAGCACGGACAATGGCGTCCGTCATTCTGAAAAGAGTGACGGACGCTTTTTTATTACGCCATATCTAAGGCTGGAGACGGCGATGTCTCCAGGGATGGGGTAGATGCTATCCCATCGTGTCGGACAATGACGTCCTTTCCCGCTTGAGCGGGAGAGGGCGTTTTCTTTTTTGCGAGAACGTGGAAGCGGCTTAGTCGCATTCGTTCCAGTGTCGGATAAGGCGTCGAGACAGAAGGGAGTCCGGTCATGTCGAATAGGCGCAGTAACAGCACGGACAACGTAAACCCGCACGAGTCTGTAATACCGTCCTCCGAGGAGTACTTTGACCGAACGATGGAACAATCCGTCGTTGCAGCGGTGTTGCAAGCTGCGGGGCCGACGCGTCGGCAATTGCTGGCAGGGCTTGGCGGAGCTGCGTTGGTCACCCTGATCGGAGAGGTACTTCCGCTCGACAAGCTCAATGCCTTCGCGGCCGATCCGGTCGGAAAGCCGGAAAAGAAGGACGTCGTGGTCGGCTTCATCCCGATCACCTGCGGGACTCCCATCATCATGGCGGAGCCTTTGGGGTTCTACAAGAAACACGGACTCAACGCGTCGGTGAAACGGGCCGCGGGCTGGGCAATGATCCGAGACTGGGCCGTGAACAAGGAAGTTGACGCGGCCCACATGCTGACGCCCATGCCGCTGGCGATCACGTTGGGGGCCGGATCAGTACCGACACCCATCTACATGCCCGCGGTCGAGAACATCAACGGACAGGCGATTACGCTGCACATCAAGCACAAAGGTGTCAAGACGGCGGCGGATATGAAGGGCTTCCGGTTTTGCGTGCCGTTCGATTTCTCCATGCACAATTACCTGCTTCGGTATTTCCTGGCTGAAGGCGGGGTCCATCCTGACAAGGATGTGCAGATTCGTGTTGTGCCGCCGCCCGAAATGGTGGCAAACCTTAAAGCCGGAAACGTGGACGGGTATCTGGGACCGGATCCGTTCAATCAGCGCGCCGTCTACGAAAACGTCGGGTTCATCTACAAACTGTCCAAGGAGATCTGGGACCGGCATCCCTGTTGCGCCTTTACCGTGACCAAAGAATTCGCGACGACATACCCAAACACGTTTCTTGCTATGTGGCGGGCAATCGTGGACGCGACTCATTACGCGTCCGACCCGTCGCACCGGAAGGAAATCGCGGCAGCAATCGCCCCGACCAATTATCTCAACCAGCCCGTGACGGTTTTGGAACAGGTGTTGACCGGTACCTATGCCGACGGACTCGGCGCGATCAAGAAAGAACCGAACCGGATCGATTTCGATCCGTATCCCTGGCATTCCATGGCGATTTGGATCATGACCCAAATGAAGCGCTGGGGCCATCTCAAAGGAGACGTGAACTATAAAGCGGTTGCGGAACAGGTCTATCGTGCTGCCGATTGCGATCGCATCGCGAAGGAACTCGGCTACCCGACGCATCAATCGACGAGTATGAAACACACGATCATGGGCAAGGTGTTCGACCCGGACCAAGCCGACGCCTACGTGAAGAGTTTTGCCATCCATAGCATGGCGTAACGGGCCCAGCCCACGAGAGGACATTTGATGCCGAGCGGAACACAAAACAATCCGTGGTTGATCTCAGGATTTCTCCTCACGGTGTTTGTCCTGGGGTGGCATTTTTTTACGATGAGGCCGACGTTTGATGCGCGGGGTATGTCTGAGGAACAACTCCAACTGATGGAATTCAATGGCGACATCGTCAGAACGTCTGACGGTGGATATACGTGGAATCCGGAAAAGGAAAAAGTGAAGGGAGTGCCCGGTCCCTTGGCGGTACTGGAAAAGGCCAGGACCGAGCTGGCCGAGGCGTTCGAGAAAAAAGGAACGAACGACCATGGGATCGCGTATTTGGTGGGGTATACGGTCTCGCGGTTCGCCGCGGGATTTCTCGCGGCCTCGATCGTCGCCATCATGCTGGGCATTCTGCTCGGGCTGAACAAAGTCCTGTTTCGCGCGGTCAATCCGTACATTCAGATTCTCAAGCCGATCTCTCCGTTAGCATGGATGCCCTTGTTGCTGTATACGGTGAAGGACCCGAAATGGACGGCGGTGCTCGTGGTCTTCATGGCGGCGCTCTGGCCCACCCTGGCCACGACGGCGTTTGGGGTCAATTCGTTGCGGAAGGACTACTTGCATGTCGCTGCCATTCTGCAACTCTCCTGGATTAAGCGGCTTTTCAAAGTCATCCTGCCGGGAGCGGCACCGACCATCGTTAACGGCCTGCGGATTTCATTCGGAAGCGCACTCGTAGCGGTTGTGCCGGCCGAGATGCTGCTGGGAGAACTGGGCGTCGGCTACTTGAGCTGGATCGAATGGAATAACCTCGACATCGCGGGGGTGATTTTTGCGATCCTGGTGGTCGGGTTCGTCGGAGTGATCCTGGATTCAGGGTTTAACAAGCTGGCGGGTCTGGTTACGTACCAGGAGTGAGCGGTGAAGCCATCAGCAATCAGCAGTCAGCGCGGATCTCTTCAGCTGATAGCTGAGCGCCGAAGGCTGACAGCTGTGTCCAAGGATTAATCCATGGCCTTTCTTCAAGTCGATCATGCGACCAAATATTTCCCGAACCCGTCGGGAGAGGGGGAGGTCTGCATTTTCAGGGACGTGACGATCAAGATCGAGAAGGGTGAATTCGTCACAACCATCGGCCATTCCGGTTGCGGCAAGAGCACGTTGCTGAACATCATCGCCGGTTTGGAGACGATGTCCGAAGGCGGCGTCATACTCAACGGACGGGAAGCATCGGGTCCGGGGTTGGACCGCATGGTCGTCTTTCAGAACTTCGCGCTCATGCCGTGGATGACGGTGTTTGAAAACATCGCATTGGCGGTCCGGTCGGCCTATCCGGATTGGAACCGCGAGCAAGTGACTGCGCATGTTCATAAATATATTGCCTTGGTGGGACTCACAGGGGCTGAGAACAAACGACCGACGGCCCTCTCGGGTGGCATGAAGCAACGGGTCGGGTTGGCGCGAGCCTTCTCGATCGAGCCGAAAGTGTTGTTGTTGGATGAGCCGTTCGCCCAAATCGATGCGTTGACCAGAGGGGTGATTCAGGAGGAACTGATCCAAATGTGGAACACCTCCCGAAACACCGTCTTCATGGTCACCCACGACGTGGATGAGGCTATCTTGCTGTCCGACCGTATCATGCTCATGACCAACGGTCCGGAGGCGCGCATCGCGGAAATTGTCGACGTGACGGTTCCACGGCCTCGTTCGCGTGCGACCATCATCGAGCACCCGCATTACTATCGAATCAGAAATCACATCATTCATTTCCTGGTTCGACACGCAAAGCATGAACCGAGCGATGAGGCCACGCCGGCAGAGGCCTCTGTCAGCGTGGCTCCAGTGGAAGTGAATTTCGAGAAAGAATCACCTCGTGCGCAGCTCACGGTGCTGTAGCGCATTACAGACACCAGGAGGAGGATCATGGAGAAGGATGCGGTGAGAAAGGCGATCAAGGCGAAGCGACTCGCCAAAAAAGTCACGATTGCGGACGTCGCTAAAGCTGTCGGGAGGAATCCAACGTTCGTGGCAGCGGTGTTGCAGGGGAATCACAAACTGCCGGCAGAGGAAGCGAAAAAGGTCGGCGATCTGTTGGGCCTGGATGCTGAATTGACCACCTCGTTGAGCAAGTTCCCAGTCCGCACCGATTTCCCGAATACGACTGATCCCTTCAAGTATCGCTTGATGGAAATCATCGGGGTCTATGGAGATTCGATGCGCGAGCAGGCAAACGAAATGTTCGGCGACGGCATCATGAGCGCGATCGACTTCACGCTGGACATGGAAAAAGTGACGGGCAGTCAAGGAGAAGCCCGGTGCAAGATCACGCTGAACGGCAAGTGGCTGGAGTACAAAACGTTCTAATTCGGAGGACCGAAAACCGAAGCGATACAAGAGAGCAACACTGAACGCACGCTGGCGGCAAGAGCTGGGACGATGAAGTCCTCGGCTCGTACCCTCCGTACCATGCAAATCGGACAAGGGCGTCCGTCATTCGTTTTGAGTGGTGGGCCCCTTTCTGTTTGTGGAGTTGATGCGATGACGGTCAAGAGAACGGAGCGGCTCATGTGGACATGGATGGGAACGTGGGTACGAACGGCGATGTTCGCCGCAGGTCTGGGAGTCATCGCGCCGGAATTGAGCCGGGCGGAGACGGGCACGCTGGGAGCGGGGGTGTTAACGATGAGTGGAGCGGATACCGCATGGGTGTTGATTTCTTCCGCACTGGTGTTGGCGATGATCGTCCCCGGTTTAGCGTTGTTCTACGGTGGGCTGGTACGGAGCAAGAACGTTCTTGGCACGATCATGCACAGTTTTGTGATCTTGTGCCTCGTCAGTCTGCTGTGGGTATTGGGGGGCTATAGTCTGGCCTTCGGTCCGGACGTGAGGGGGCTGATCGGTAACCTCGACTGGGTCGGCTTGAGCGGAGTCGGGCTGACTCCCCATGCGACCTATGGGCCGACGATCCCGCATCAGGCCTTCATGGTCTTTCAACTGATGTTTGCGGCGATCACTCCTGCCCTGATTACCGGAGCCTTTGCCGAACGGATGAAGTTCAGCGCGCTACTGATCTTTTCCGCACTCTGGTCTCTTCTCATCTATTGCCCCATCGCCCATTGGCTGTGGGGAGGCGGCTGGCTGGCGGGATTGGGAGCGCTGGACTTTGCCGGCGGTGCGGTCGTGCACATCAGTTCGGGAATCAGCGCCTTGGTCTGTGCGTTGGTCCTGGGATCTCGCCAGGGGTACGGAGTGGATTACATGGCGCCGCACAACCTGCCGATGGTGCTGTTGGGAACAGGACTCCTGTGGTTCGGATGGTTCGGATTTAACGCGGGCAGCGCACTAGGTGCCAATGAGACCGCCGTCGTTGCATTTGTGGCGACGCATACCGCTGCAGTCACGGCGGCGCTGGGCTGGATGGCAGTCGAATGGTGGCATCGTGGCGCGCCTACCGTCCTCGGCATCGCCAGCGGTGCCATCGCTGGATTAGCCATGGTCACGCCGGGGGCTGGATATGTCAGCCCGTTTTCCGCGCTCCTGATCGGGCTGGTTGCCGGCGGGCTCTCCTACCTTGCCATCATGAAGAAGGGGCGGTTTGGCTATGACGACTCTCTGGATGTGGTCGGGATTCACGGTGTCTCCGGCGTGGTGGGTATTCTCATGACCGGTGTCCTGGCCTCCAAAGCGGTAAATCCAGGAGGTGCGGATGGATTGATGTTTGGGAACGCGGCGTTCTTCGGCGCGCAGGTTCTGACGGCCATGGTTGTCGTCGTGTTCTCCGCTCTCGGGACGTTCGTCATTCTCAAGCTTGTCGATCGGGCGGTCGGGCTGCGCGTTCAGCCGGAAGAAGAACGAATGGGCCTCGATATCAGCCAACACAACGAACGGGCTTACTCATAGAAGGAGGAGGTATGAACATAATGTCACTGGAGAGGACTGACAGATCCGCGAGTGAGCAACGACTCCTGGAAGTGCTGCGCGAAAATGGGCCACAGACGCTCGAAAGCCTGTGCACGCTTCCCGATATGAGTTGGGCGCAGGTACTGATGGCGGTGGATCATCTCAGCCGGTCTCGCGAGGTGGCCATTGAGCTGATCGCACCCAGCGAGTACCAAGTGTCTCTGAGTGTGGCGAACGCATGACGCAGTTCTCCGATCAGACGTTGTGGCTATTGATTTCCACGACATTGCTGGTGCTGACCGTGCCGGGCGTTGCCCTTTTCTACGGCGGCATGGTGCGGAAGAAGAACGTCATGAACACCATCGCGCTGCCGTTCGTCGCGCTGGCGCTTGTCTCCATTGAATGGGGACTCTTCGGCGATGCGCTGGCGTTCGGCCGAGAGACAGGCAGCCCGATTGGTCGCGAGGCAGGTATGGAGCCGTTGCGGCTGGTGTATCACGGGATGATGGCAGCGATTGCGTTGGCATTAGTGGCCGGGGGAATCGTGGAACGAGTTCGATTTTCATTTTTTCTTCTCTTCGGGCTGCTGTGGGTCGTTGCTGTGTTCATTCCGTTGGCGCATTGGTTCTGGGGAAACGGGTGGCTGGCCAATTCGGGAGGACTCGATTTCGCCGGCGGTGCCGTGATTCACATCAGTGCCGGCGTCAGCGCGTTAGTGGCGGCGATGGTGATCGGTCCCCGCAAAGGGTATGGACGAATCGAAATGATGCCAAACCATCTGCCCTTCTCATTCTGCGGAGCGGCCTTGATGTGGGTGGGCTGGTTCGGGTTCACGGGTGCCCATGCCGCGACGTCGATGGCGACGGCCACCGGCGCGTTTGTGGCAATTCAGATGTCGGCGGTCGCGGCTTCGCTGACCTGGATGGCGGTGGAGTGGCTGCAGCGGGACAAGCCGACGGCGTTAGGAACGGTGAGCGGAGCGGTCGCAGGACTCGTGGCGATCTCTCCTGGCGCTGGTTACGTGAGCCCCCTTTCAGCGATCGTGATCGGGATAGGGGCGGGGGGGTTCTGCTACATGGTCGTCAATTACGTCAAATTGATTCTGAGCTACGACGATTCGTTGGATGTCTTCGGTATGCACGGCGTCGGAGGAACGTGGGGCGTGATCGCCACTGGTCTGTTTGCGTCGACCCAAGTCAACCCGAGTGGAAGCGACGGACTATTCTACGGCTATCCCTATCAATTCTTTATTCAAATGGTCGCCGCACTCGTCGCATGGACGGTGGCCGGGATAATGAGCTGGGTGTTGGTCAGAGCGCTCATGTTGATCCTGTCGCCGCGCGTGGATGAAGAGGCCGAGATCATGGGGCTGGACCTCCATCAACACGGAGAGAAAGGATACACAGGGTAAGCCATGGCCGTTGTTCACGATGATGCCGGTCGACGCCAATTTCTCAGTCAGGCGGTGATGGGGTTTGGACTCCTGTTCGGCGTGGGGACGCTCGGATTTCGGTTCCTTCAGTTTCTGATGCCGAATCGCCGGGAGCGGCAGGCGGAGACGGTGTTGATCGGCGCCGAATCCAAGATTCCAATGGGTGAAGCCGTTCCGGTGGATCTCGGAGGCCACAAGATGTTGGTGCTGAGAACGAATGAAGGAACCGTGGCGTTCTCCCGGCGTTGCACGGACCTTGGGTGTCTCGTCTCCTGGAGCAAAGAGCGGGAGCAATTCGTCTGTCCTTGTCACCAGGGAGTCTTTGACAAGACAGGCCGGAACATCTCCGGACCTCCTCCGCGGCCGCTCGACCGGTTCAACATTATCAAGCGAGGAGAACAGTTGTACGTGAACATCCAGAGCGCATAGCGGTCAGCGTTCAGCTGTCAGCTTCTCTCAAAGTGCTGATGGCCGATAGCTGAAGGCTAAATGCATGGCATGGCAGGAAGGCATAAATGACAACTCAAGCAGCACAGACCGAAAAGCCCGTCGGAGAGAAGAGCTGGATTGACTACATCCAGAAGGATCTGCCCGAGCATCTGGAATGGTGGCCCTACACGTTGGGCGCGATTCCGCTCACGCTCTTCGGGATTCTCGTCGCGACCGGCCTGCTGTTGACGTTCTACTATGTGCCCTCGCCGGAGAAGGCGTACGAAAGCGTCGATCAGATCACGAACGAGGTCTATCTCGGATGGTTTGTGCGGGGGCTGCACAAGACCTCCGTGGACCTCATGATTCTGTTCTTGCTCTTCCATGTGATCAGAGTGTTTCTCACGCGCGCCTATCGAGCGCCGGGGGAATTGAAGTGGGTCAGCGGGTCGATCGTGTTGTTCGTGACGTTTGCGATGGGGTTTACCGGTTATTCGCTCGTGTTCGATAACGTCTCGTATTGGGGCATGACGGTCGTCACCAACATGATCGGTACGCTTCCCGTGGTCGGGACTCCCTTGTTGTATCTGTTACGGGGTGGTGAAGAAGTGTCCGGCGTCACGCTGCTGAGGCTCTACGATCTCCATACGAAACTCTTGCCCGTGCTACTAGGAGGCCTGGTCATCGGCCATATCGTGGTTGTGCGCTTGATGGGGTTTGCGGACGTAAAAGGAAGCCGCCACTTCCATCCATTTTATCCCGAGCACACCTTGAAGATGGGGGCCATCGCCGTCGGGCTGCTGGTGCTGATCGTCGACATCGTCATGATCTTCCCGCCGGTGCTCGGACCTCCGGCCAATCCGCAGGAGGTGGCGTCGGATGTTTCACCTCCCTGGTATTTCTCCGCTCCATACATGTGGATTTCATTGTTGCCTGGACCGATGGCCCTGTGGAGTCTGATGGCAGGAGCCGGTCTGTTCGTTGTGTACCCGTTCGTTGACCGGGCTCTGGTTGAACGAGGATGGCCGATGGAGTTGGTGAATGCAGTCGTTGCCGCCGTGGCTGTCGCGGCGATGGTGGTCCTTATGTACTTGGATATGAAGATGTAACAAGAGGCTAGGGGCGAGGGGCGAGAGGGAAGAGAGCTGTTTCCGAACCCCTAGCCCCTTGCCTCGCGCCTCTCGCCGTTTGGTAAGGAGGCCCAGATGGGTGAGTTCACTACAGAGCACAGCAACAACGACGATAGCCGTTCGAGTAACGGGAAGAAAAACTTCACCCGCTACATGATCGGTGGCCTGTGCTTGATCTTGTTTCTGGCTCTGACCGGAGTCGGCTACGTCCAGGTCGAAGAGCGCCGTGGCGGCGGCCTCAGACCGTTCGTTTCGGCTGAGAACAAGAAGTGTATCGATTGCCATACGACCAAGGATGTGGCGGTCGGTGGCATCAACGATTGGAAAGTCAGTCGCCATGC
The DNA here is from genome assembly GCA_035623075.1 of Nitrospiraceae bacterium. Classification (NCBI taxonomy): domain Bacteria; kingdom Pseudomonadati; phylum Nitrospirota; class Nitrospiria; order Nitrospirales; family Nitrospiraceae; species Nitrospiraceae bacterium. Next base: position 20,659 of record DASPUC010000015.1, read on the forward strand.
GCCGAAGGGAATCGGGTGCGTGGAGTGCCATCGCGCCGAGAAAGGCGACGCCGATGCCTATGATCATGAGGGGTTCTTGATCTCCACACTGGTGACGCCGAAAGATTGCATGCGTTGCCATGACAGAGAGGCCAAGGAGTTTGGCAAATCCCATCACGCGAAGGCGGCCCAGTTTACCGGTTCACTCGACAATTTCCTCGGCAATGTCGTGGAAGGGCCGGAAATCGTGACGACTGGGTGCGCGGGCTGTCATGGAAGCATCATCAAAATGATGGAAAACGGCAAGCTGCACCCTGCCACATGGCCGAATTCGGGCATTGGCCGGGTCAACCCCGACGGATCCAAAGGCACCTGTTCGGCGTGTCACGCGCGACACAGTTTTTCGATCGCTCAGGCGCGGCAGCCGGAGAGCTGTGGCCGCTGTCATATGGGACCGGATCATCCGCAGATCGAGGCCTACTACGAGAGCAAGCACGGCGTGATGTACGAAGCGAATAAGGAAAAATTGAAGCTCGCGGATCCGTCGGAGAAATGGCATCCGGGAAAAGATTATCTCTATCCGACCTGCGCCACGTGCCATATGAGCGCCACCACGACTCAGGAAGTCACCCACGACGTCGGGGATCGCATCAGTTGGACTCTCCGCCCGGTGATCTCAACCAGGCTGGAGAATTACGAGGACCGGCGGAAAGCGATGAGACAAGTCTGCTCTTCCTGTCACAGCGAGCAGATCGTGGACCGGTTCTTCACCTCGATGGACGAGGGCATTAATTTGTACAACGACAAATTCGGCAAGCCGGCGAAAGCGGCGATGGACAAACTGCTGGCTCTGAAGAAGATCACGCCGACGCCGTACGATGAAAAGATCGAATGGGTGTTCTATGAACTCTGGCACCACGAGGGGCGGCGGGCCAGACACGGACTTTCCAAGGTGGCGCCGGACTATGTGCACTGGCAGGGCTTCTACGAGGTGGCCAAGAGTTTCTACACCAAGTTCCTGCCGTTGGTACGAGAGCTGTCACCGCAGGTGGCCGAAGAGATGCTTCGCACTGAGGGCCACAGGTGGGTCGAGAAGGGCCTGACCAAAGAGGAGATCGCCGACATGGTCCAGTTCTATGAGAAGGAGATGCAGGGGAAACGCGGAGGCGGCTGAAGAAGAAAGACGGAACAACTGGGGAGTGCCTTCTTTGCTCGCCCACCGCGCACACATGAACAGTCAGACTTTCCATGGAAGTGGGCGGTGCTCGATGGATGCGCGCAGTTGAGGACACTCCCCAGTTGTTCCGTTGTCGATCGCGGCAGGAAAGGGGACTCACCTAAGCAAGGTGAGTTTCGGCGCGCCCAGGGTGGGCGCGCTGAGAAGGTGCGTGCGGGACAGGGCGAGATAAGCTACTCTGCCGAGAGAGCGTAGTCTCCTCTTGAGCGGGTGAGGGTCGATGCGCTATTCTCCCCTCCTTACCAAGGAGAGAAGACCTGTATGCCACGACGTACCAGGACCGGTCTGCAACGGCGAGATATCCTGCAACGGAATCTTGCACGGTTTCGGAAACATTTGACCCTCTTTCAACCCTTCCTCTCACGAAAACGTCCCGCTACCACTCTGGAGGAGTTTGACGAGGCCGCTGAAGAACTCATTAGCCAGGTCTACGGCCAGGCATCGGATGAATTGGAAGCCTACTACTATGCCAAGACCGGCGAATCCGCGATTGTGCCGGAGGAGGCGCAGGAAAGCGGAACTCACGACATCGAGCGGGAAAGTCTGCATCAGCGCCGCCAAATTCTCGAGGGGTGCGTAGCAGACTTGGAGATGCGCTACAGTCTCCATGCGGGTAGACAACCTGAGCTGGACGGCCAAGCCCTACGGCGACGGACTGTGGAAGACTACATGTGCCACGATGTGCGGAGCATCCATTATGCGGCCACGATCAAAGAAGCCGGGCGGTTGTTGCAGAAGTATCGAGTCGGTTCGCTGATCGTGGACGACGGCTCGCGCTACATCGGGATCGTCACGGATTCCGACCTCAGTCGCAAAGCCGTGGCCAAGGGGCTCGATCCCAACACGACGACCGTCGTGTCCTGCATGAGCAAGCCGGTCGTCACAATTGAAGAAACTGAACCATTGGCCGAGGCCATCGCGGTCATGAAAAAGGAAGGAATCCGCCACCTTGCCGTCACGGCCGATCGCACGATCATCGGCGTGCTGTCCATTTCGGATGTGTTGCGGGCGTATGAAGATGTGACCGCTCCTCGTTCGGGCTCGTAGTCCTTACCAGGCTATTGAAAAGCCACTCTTCTCGCCCGCCCAACCCCGGCGCGCCGAAACGCGTCCTTACCCGCGCGTCATTGATGTGTGGCGAGATCGACAGCCCCGGTCACAAGTGGTCTACCATGAAATTCTCACAGTATGACCCGGGAGATTTCTACGACGAGCTGTACGAGGGGATCGGTCAGCCACGACCCGGTAGCGCCCTCTTACTGAGAAAGTTTGCATCCCTGCCGGAAGGAGAACTTAAAAAGCGCCAGCAAGCGGCAGAGCGAGTGATCCTCAACCTAGGGATGACGTTCGGCGTCTATGGCAGCGAAGCCGGTCATGAGCAGATCTTCCCCTTCGACATTGTGCCTCGGATCGTCGAACCGGCGGATTGGGAGCACATCGAATCGGGGCTTTGCCAGCGCCTCCGCGCGTTAAATTTATTTATTGACGATGTATACCAAGAACAAAAGATCGTCAAAGATGGAGTCATCCCCAGCGACCTTATCTATTCCAGCAGAGGGTTTCTTAAAGCGTGCTGGGGCCTCAGACCCCCGCGAGGCATCTGGTGTCACATCGCTGGAATCGATCTCGTCCGCATCAAGGATGGCCAGTATTACGTTCTTGAGGACAACCTGCGGTGCCCGTCTGGTGTGGCCTATGTGTTAGAAGCTCGGCAGGTCATGAAGCGGACGTTTCCGGAGCTCTTCCATGCGTACCGCGTGCGGCCAGTTGATGATTATCCGAACCATCTCCTCGATACACTTCGGTATCTTTCAGATCTTCCCGATCCAACCATTGTGATTCTCACCCCAGGAATCTTCAACTCGGCGTACTATGAACATTCTTTGCTCGCGCAAAAGATGGGAGTGGAACTGGTTGAAGCCAATGATCTCGTGGTGATGGATGGGTACGTCCACATGCGAACCACGAAAGGATCCCAGCGAGTGGACGTCATCTACAGGCGAATCAACGACGACTACTTAGACCCCCTTGTGTTTCGTCGAGATTCCGTGCTCGGCGTCCCCGGTCTTATGGAGGCCTACCAAAAAGGCCGGGTGGCGCTTGTCAATGCGCCCGGCACAGGAGTGTCGGACGACAAGGCGATCTACGCCTATGTTCCAAAGATCATCAATTACTATCTGGCGGAGGAAGCGATACTTAAAAATGTGCCAACCTATCTCTGTTCAGTAAGACAAGACCGGACCTACGTCTTGGAACATTTGGACCAACTGGTGGTGAAGGCCACCAACGAAGCTGGAGGGTATGGAATGATGATCGGGCCGCAGGCTTCGAAGCAAGAGCAAGCGGATTATGCCCGGCGCATTGAGGCCGACCCGCGCAACTATATCGCCCAACCCACCCTTGCGCTTTCGCGAGTGCCAACTCTCGTGGACGATCATTTGGAAGGGCGTCATGTCGACCTGCGCCCGTATGTGCTGTATGGTCGCGATGTGTATGTCTTACCGGGAGGCATGACACGGGTTGCGTTGAGGAAAGGTTCCCTGGTGGTGAATTCGTCCCAAGGCGGGGGAAACAAAGATACGTGGGTCCTCTCATGAACACGTCATCAGACTCAGGGCTCTCACGGGTACCGAGTTCAGGATGGTGAAGCGAGCAAGGTCTGGTCACCGATGCTGAGCCGCGTGGCGAGTTCCATCTATTGGTTGAACCGCTATATCGAACGCGCGGAGAACTATGCCCGGTTCATCGAGGTCAATCTCAATCTCACGCTTGATTTGCCAAGAGGAACGACCGAGCAATGGGAACCGTTGGTGGCGACCACAGGCGATCATGAGAATTTTGGCGTCCGGTTTGGTAAGGCAACAAAGGACAACGTGATTCAATTCCTCTCCTCCGATGCCGCCAATCCCAATTCGATCTTGTCCTGCCTTATTGCCGCGCGAGAGAACGCTCGATCGGTCCGGGAAATAATTTCCACCGACATGTGGGAGCAGGTGAACCGTTTCCACTTGATGGTCAGAAACGCCGTCTCTCACGGGCTGGCCAGTCACAATCTCCATACATTTTTGATGGAGGTCAAAGCTGCTAGCCATCTATTTCTGGGAATTACCGATGCGACCATGTCGCACGGGGAAGGCTGGCATTTTGCCAGACTCGGCCGCCTCCTAGAACGAGCGGACAAGACCTCGCGGATTCTTGACGTGAAGTACTTCATGCTGCTCCCGACCGTGGCCGAGGTCGGCACGCCGTTCGACATTATTCAGTGGTCCGCCCTCTTGAAGTCGGCGAGCGCGCTCGAAATGTACTACAAACGCTTTGGCCGCATTTCGCCCAACGACGTGAGCGCGTTCTTGATCCTCGACTCCACGTTTCCGCGAGCCATTCGGTACTGCCTCATCAAGAGCGAGGATTCGTTACATGCCATTTCCGGCTCCGAGCATGGGTCCTATCAGAACCAAGCCGAAAAACGGCTGGGTCGTTTGCGCGCACAGCTGGACTTCGGCGATGTTGAGGAATACGTTGCTGACGGTCTGCACGAATTTCTGGATCAATTCCAAAAGCAGCTAAACGGTGTCGGGGAGGCTATCTTCGAAACCTTCTTTGCGCCGCGCCCGATTCACAGTACAATCTTACCAGGGGAGGCACAATGACGTTTTGCTTGGGCATGAAAGTCGAGGATGGCTTGATCGGCATTGCCGATACTCGGGTCACGACCGGGGTGGAGTGCATCACGGCACGGAAGGTCTCCATCCATCAGCATGGACGGCATTCGATGTTTCTCATGACATCGGGCCTACGCTCCGTGCGCGACAAAGCCGTGACCTACTTCGACGAAGCCATTAGCGAAAGCGATCAGACGTTCGACAAACTGTTTAAGGCGGTCAACGTGTTCGCCGCACAGATCCGTCGAGTCGCGCAAGAGGATAAAGAAGCGCTCGACAAGGCAAGTCTGACCTTCAACCTCCACGCTCTGGTCGGCGGACAGTTAGAGAACGACCAGGAGCACAAACTCTATCTCATTTACCCGCAAGGGAACTGGGTCGAGGTAAGTGAGGGCACACCCTACTGCATCATCGGGGAATCCGGTTATGGAAAACCGCTCCTCGATCGTGTGTTGCGGTACCACTCTAGCATGGACCTTGCTGTGAAGGTGGGCTTCCTCGCCTTCGATGCTACGCGCACCAGCTCAACCAGCGTCGAATATCCCATCGATATCGTGCTGTATCGTCATGATACCTTCGACATCGTCGAGCATCGGTTCGAGAAAGAGGACCTCGCCGAGATCTCGTCCTGGTGGCAATCCAGAATTTACGACTCCGTGGAAAAGCTGCCGTCGAAGTGGGTCGATCGCCTGCTGGAGTCACTGCCGCATGCTACGAGATCTTCCTCCAATAGCTCTGGAAATGTATCTTCGTGAGAGCGTTGCGCCGCCACTCGCCGCCGTTCGACACGTGTTACACTGCGACGGATCAGTGCTCACTTAACAAGTGAACGGACCGAGGGTCTACCATGCTGGAGCTCAGACCGACCTGTGAGCATTGCAATGTGCCATTGCCGCCCGATTCGCTCGACGCGCGCATCTGCTCGTTCGAATGCACGTTCTGCGCGGCCTGTGTAGAGAAGATTTTAGGAAACGTCTGTCCCAACTGCGGTGGCGGGTTCGCTCCAAGGCCCATCAGACCATCGCAGAACTGGAAGGGTGACAACTTTCTGGTCGCCTATCCAGCCAGAACGACGGTGAAACACAGGCCGATCAATCCGAAGGATCACGCCCAATTCGCGGAACGCCTGACCGTCATCCCGCCAGAGAAACGATAACAGCGCCGAACGCGGTAAAACGATTCGGTACTCCGTTTTCTTCACTTGAGCCGAAGCCCTCTTACTGCAATCAGGCTACCTCCGGTGTCGCGTACCATTCCGACCAGTCTTGTGCACGGTTTCATCCGGTCGAACCACGACTGAACCGGCTAAATGATTGATTTGTCAATCAAGCATGGATCTATGGCGGGGCGTTGTTCTTGCTCCCTCCTCATCAGTCAAAATTTGTCATTAATACCGGTTTGTGACGAAGGGGGGAAACACGCATGGCAGAGGCGAAGTCCGCATTCGAGCACTATGAGCGCGGTCGCGTGCTCAAGCAGAATCAAATGTTCAAGGAGGCGATCGACGAGTTCAAACTGGCGGCTGATGATCCCCGATATATAGGGAAAGCTCATGTGCAGATTGCCCTGTGCTTGAGGTCAGCCGACCGTGGCGAAGCAGCAGTCGTGGCATTCCGGCGCGCTCTGACGTTGGCCACGTTCTCATCCCAAGAAAAGGCCCACATTTTGTATCTCCTGGGGCAAACGTTGGAGTCACTCGGCCGGTATGCGGAAGCACTGGAAGCCTATGGCTGGACCAGAAAAGAGGATCCCGGATTGCAGGACGTGGAGCAGCGGATAAAACATCTGGTCTCAGGTGGGCGCGGCCCGCTCCCTCAGCATCGGCTAGCGTCCCAGTCCGCGGTCAGGGGCCTGATCAGACTGGGGCAGCAAGTGACGCCCCATGTGCTGGGTCTGCTGGGTCAGGCCTGGAACTCGATCAGCCAGTATGCGGACAAGCTGGGAGGCACTCGAGGGGGCCAAGGACAGGGTCCCAGCTTCCGAGACGGGGGCTATCAGAATGGCCATCGGGAGCTCACACCGGCGCGCTGCGCTCCGTCCGCCTCACGGGTTCGCAGGAAAGAAACACGTAAGCATGTCCGCGTGGCCGTCCGCTTGCGCAGCCATTTTTCCTCGAAGAGTCGAACGGTCGCCGGTGACGGAGAGCTGCGAGACCTTTCACCTGGAGGCTGTCGCGTCAAAAGTTCTGTGGCCGTTCCCGTGGGAGCCGAGTTGGAGTGTTGCATCTTTCCGGAGGATGCCATCAACCCGTTCACCATCGAAGGTGCGATGGTTCGCTGGAGCCGTCCTCAAGAATTCGGATTGGCCTTCACGAACGTCCGCCCCGGCGTGCAGCGGCAGATCGCACAGCTATGCAGAACACGGACACCGCTCGGAGTCGAAGTATTGGACGGGTCGCAGCGTTCGGTCTAGAGATAACCGTCGGCTTCTACGTCATTGCAAGCAACAAACCGATCAGCTGATCTCCGCACGTCGCGAAGCGGTTCTTGGCAACGAGTTTTTCCCCGTCTGGTCCGCCTCGAACTGAAGCGCCATTGCCTGTCTCATCCTCGGCTGAGGATCATGCGGCGGAGCGTATCTTCTCCGAGACGCCGGTCGATTCCACGGTAGAGGTGGTAACAGCCGAAGACGAGGCCGACAATGATGACTTTGGCCGCCACGACGTTTCGATCCATATGCGTCCACGCCTCGAGGACAGCTTCACCGAGCGCGCCGCTCTCTCGGTAATAGTGCCACACCCTTTCCGCGAACAGCACGGGGGTGCTGACGACGCAATAGAACAGCGTCTTATACAGCGTGGCCACCCAGATCGAATGTCTGGTGTCGAGACGGGCGGCGACGGGTGTCATGTCGAGCAGTACAACGACCTTCGCGAGGGCAAGAGTGCCGATCACTGTCGGCAAGAGGGCGGAGTATTCGATCTGATAGGTGGCGAGGAACAGCTTTTTCAGCGTTGTAAAGATGCCGAAGCACACGAACAAATAGAGAGCGACGCTGCCGGTGTGCCAGGCTTCGCGTTTTATCCTAGAGAGCATGGCCATATCCTCCTCGAGCCCGTGGGCCTCTGCGCGTCGTGAATCGGAAAATGTCTCCGCTCTCCGAGCTAACGGCGCCAACGGCCGTCTTGTCAGATTCCAAGATGGTCACCGCTTCAGTGTCAGTCCCATGTTGGCGAGTTGCTGCACCCGCCGCTTCTGGAATGCGATCGGTCTTTTCAGGCCTCCTTGAATGACTGTTACGGCCTCCTTAGGCGAATCGGTGGCATACCACAAAGCCAGATCATCGAGGTTGATGGTTTTCTCCTGGACAAGCGAGTTCCTGACAAACTCCTGCATGTTTTTCCAGAAGCGTGAACCCATCACAACAATCGGAAACTTCTCGATTTTCCCGGTCTGCATCAGTGTCATAGCCTCGAAGATCTCGTCCAGTGTGCCGAAGCCGCCCGGCATCAGGACGAAAGCGGATGAATACTTCACCAGCATGACCTTGCGGACAAAGAAATGATCAAATTCCACAAATCGATCTATATACGGGTTCGGCTTCTGTTCGAAAGGAAGTTTGATGTTGCATCCGATGCTGAGACCACCGGCCTCCTTTGCCCCGCGGTTCGCCGCCTCCATGACACCAGGACCACCGCCGGTCATGACCGCAAAGCCGGCTCTCGCTAGGGTGCGGCCAAGTTCACGGGCCATTTTATAGTAGGGATGGGTAGGCTTGAACCGCGCCGACCCGAAGACCGTGACGGACGGCTGGCCGATTTCTAGAGACTCGAAGCCTCGCAGAAACTCGAGGAAGATCCGAACGGCGCTTTCGAGATCAGCCGTGCGCTCTCGCTTTCCGGACAGAAACTGTTTTTCCACGCCGGCGACGTGTTCCAGCAATGACGGCTTACGCGGTCGTCTCTGCATATTAGGCCACTCCTTCTTGCATCAGCGCGTGAAGTTGCGTGTAGTCGGAACGCAAATTGGGGACAGGCTACTGATGGAGGAGAGTGGTGTCAACGGGACGGGCAAGGATTCGCTGGTATCTCAAGTGCTGGAACGCCGCGCGCCGCAAAATGAGTTTGCATAAACGCTGGGTTCTGCTCATAAGTTCTCACTCCTAGGGGTTAAGAAACTTCTGCTACACTTTAAGCAGGAAAGCCACCCGTAGAAAAAGGTGGTTTTTGTCGCTGTTTCAACCCTGCATAGGAAGGAGACAAATGATGACAGAACCTATGAATAGTCAGCGCAGCGTGACGTACTTTTGTGTCATAGCTGGTCTGATCGGGGTCCTTCTCTGGGCGTCAAAGGCTGATGCGAAATCCTCCTCGGCCCCCCCCAGTACGGCTGCTAAAGCGGAAACGTGCGATTATCGCTCTCACCCGACCATTACCATGGTGACGCCGAATCAGGCCAAGCCGGGTCAGAAGATCACCATTAGCGGTAAGAATTTTGGAACCAAGAAGTGCTTACATAGCGTGTCGTTTGGCTCCAAGAGCACAAATGAGTTCACATACGTGAGCCCAACGATGCTAGAAGCAACCGTACCGAATCTCCTGCCTGGCTCTGTTCCAGTCACGGTCTCCACCGAGGCTGGTACATCGCAATTTAAACTTGAAGTACAGGCAAAGTAGGCACGGCTGTATCATCAACACGAGGAGCCGGGGGTCTCAGAGGCCTCTGGCTCCCACGTGTCGAATCCTCTATCTCGTCTCTTCAGGTCTGCTGGAATTCCCACCGTCACGATTTGCTCCATAAACCTTCCGAAATTCTCATTTGCAACAATACGGATCGTTCGGCCTTTTCTTCCTAACTGTGTCGAGATATTCTGATACATCCCTCGAACAAGACGTGATGAATGTAAGAGGAGGATGCCGTATGTTTAGAAATATTATTGGGCTTGGGTTTTTGGTGCTGGGAATCCTACTAAGCACCGCTCAGGGGAATGCTCAGAAAGAGATGGCCCCGATATTGGTACCAAAAAGCTTCTTGAGCGGAAAAGATTGGCGAGGATTAAGCAAAGGGGAACAACAGGCCTATGCCGTTGGAGTCGTTGACGGACTCGACCTTGCCTTCGCCTACGGAAAGCAAGGGATCGACCTTGGCTGGATCAATGCCTGCGTGACCGGCATGTCTTCGGATCAAGTCCGCACCATGCTCAAAGCGGAAATTGACGCGAACCCCGGAGAGTGGAATATGCTCACTGTTCACCAGGCGATGTACCACGCGCTGAAAAAGTCCTGCCGGCGGGGGCTCGGAGATAGTCGATAGTCAGCAAAGTCGGTCTGCGATCACCAAAACGGAAAGAGCGTGCGAAAGTCTCAAGCCCCCGCGCGCCGTGAAACCTCTTGATGTTGGATTGCAAGACCTGATCGTCAACTAACAATCGCTGGTGAATCAATCTCTCCAGTCAACAGAATCCATTCTGATACATATTTCGATCTTGCCCTAACGCGCCATCTATTGTTCACTCAATAAATCATAGGTAAACAACCACCAGCGTCACTGGCACAGTCTTCGCTGGGAGTGTGATGCATGAATGGATCTCACGGGAGGAACGCCATGAGATTGAGCATGACAGGATTGGTGGTTTTGTGGGCGCTCTTAATTACAGCCTGTGCTAACCCACCTATCACGGACATCAGTGGTTTCAAAGAAGGTGAGAAACTCGGGGTTCAGGATGGACTTCTGGTTGGAGCCATCAGATGGCAGCAGGGAGAAAAAGAAGTGGCTACGGATGTAGGGGATTATCACGAGGTTCCTGATACTGGTATTCAAATTAGAAATATGGCGACCAATGAAGTTGTTCGCCTTTGGCTCAAGACATCCGACCTCTGCCTAGCTCTTCCGAGAGGGACCTATGTATTCGAGAAAATAAGTGGTTCGCAGTTAGCTGTTCGAGTCGATAGGACCACGAGTGAAAGGGTGGCACCGTGGTTGACAAATGTACTAACCCTTCCTTTGGGAGGAGTGGTCATCCCAAGTGAAAAGGTTGGTGCGGCTTTCACACCGCATTTAGCGCAGTTTGTTATCAAGGAAGGTGAAGCATCGTACATGGGGATATTAACTATCCATCTTCCTGACCCTCTGCCTAAAGGACCGTTCAAAATTGGAGTGAGTACTTCGGATGAAGGAGAGGAGATGCTCGGAAGATTGCGAGCTCGATTCGAAGGGATTGCGCGAGTTGAGAAGCGGTTACTCAATGGCGAGCATCAGTAAATTCCTCGGCATGCTCTGATTGGTTTTAAGCGCAAGTTTGTTTAGCGGCGGGACCCCGCGCGCCGTGAAACCTGTAATCCGTGAGGCGTGATGCGTGACACGAAGGAAGCAACGCTGCACGCCGTTAAACGGTTTCTTAGCACAGTTCGCCCCTGATGAGGTCTTTCTTCAAGTGGGCTATAATGTGTATTCGTTGAGCTTAACAATCTTAATCGTTGTCATGGGGAATGGCTGAACGAATAAAGAGCACCACGCATAAACCCAAGGACTACTTTTGTTTTCTTAGCTCCGGAGAGAATTCTTATCCCGCGTTAGATGCATTGATCGAGTCGTTGCCCGAACAAATCCGTACCCCTGTTCAGGCGTTCAAGAGGAACCTTAGGGCAACTGCTCTTACTGCAACAATCCCATGTCAAATGGCTTTCGCAAGTCTCTGGAGGCGCACTTTCGAACTTAATTTGCTCATAGAACAAATGGAGAGTAGCCGTAATGCCCATGTGAGAGCTAATGAGAAGCTCAAGCGGGAGATGAGTTCTAAGAGAGGACGGAAGCGAAACGTTGATTACATTCTGCATATCTTGAGTCAAGACCTAGAAAGGGAGGAGGCAAGATTTGCGGCGCGTGAGCTAATTCGTCAATGCAGTGTACAAATTTGGAGCGCTTTTGAAGTTTTCGCTTCCGATATTTTTGAATCGTTCCTTAATGCAAAGCCGGATCTGGTGCGTCGCTTGATGCAGAACGAAAGTATTAAGAAGCTTTTTCAGCTTCGCGGCATACCTTTCGAGATACTTACTGAATATCAGTTTAATCTCTCATCGAAAATGGGGAGCTTGCTATTGGAACACAGCCCGATTGATACTATTCCGTCTATGAAAGCTGTCTTCGGGGGGATTTTGCCCAATCACAAAGAGGTAGCCGCCGCTCTGAGCGAGAAAAATCTGTGGTTGTTATTCCAGCGGCGTCACTTGATTGTTCACCGACGTGGTATCGTTGATCGCAGGTATCTTGCGGCTACAGGAGAAAAGCTCTCATTGGGCACAGATCTTGTCGTTTTTCCGAGTGAGTTGCAAAGTTATATGGAGACGGTACTTAAGGCTGGCAGCACCATTGGGCTAGGAGTTGCTTTTGAATTGAGGAAGCCTTCAAGAGGGAAGTGGCAAGTGCAAATTGAATTTGTGTTAGGTCCTGCGACCTAACAGCAGATACGGTGGCTTCATTACAACGATCCGAAAGTCCGTTTAAAGTAAGTCTTTGTTGCAGTCATGTGCTGCTCGATGTCGGTCTGAAGATGCCCTGCTCCGGCTTTCCAATCGTCGGTGGCGTAGCCCACGCGTCGGGCCAGGAAGATGAACTCATCCGAATCGGCCGGCGGTAAAACCAAATCCTTAGCGTTGCCTCGAACCATCCGCAAGCCGTCGATCAGCATGCGAGTAAAGAGATAGGCTTTTCGAAGATTCTCTCCATCCTGTCGGCTCACGATCCCACAGTCCACCAGTCCTGCCAGGGCCTGCATGGTGTTGGGCGTGCGCAACGCCGGATGCTCATGACCATGCAACACTTGGAGGTATTGCACGGCATATTCGATGTCGATGACGCCTCCCGGGCTCTGTTTCACGTTGACGGTGCCCGGTTCAACCAGCTGCTTGATCTGCTGCCGGCGAAGATCGAGGGCGATGGGGAGATCCCAAGGCTTTCCGCTATAGACATAGCGATCGCGATGGGCTTCGACCTGTTTGCCGAGTGATACATCGCCCGCGACGTGACGAAGCTTGATCAAGGCTTGCCGTTCGAACGGGGCGGCCAATCCCTTGTCGCTGTAGTAGCTGGTGATTTCGTCGAGTGGATTGGTGAGAGACCCTTTACCGCCGTGGGGTCTCAAGCGCACGTCGAGGTGAAAAATACCTTCCTGCTTCGCCTCGATCCACTGCAACAATTCCTGCATGAGCCGTTCAAAGTACTCGCTGTTGTCGATACCGTGTTGGCCGCTTGTCCGTCCCGCGCCTCCGTATACGAATAGGACTTCGATATCAGACGCGTAGCCGAGTTCCCGGCCGCCAAATTTCCCCATGCCGAGGATCGCAAAGGGACAGGGCTTCTTGGTGATGAGGCGGGGCGCACCATACTGCTTGTTCAGCTTGGCCTGGCAGTCTTTCAAACTCCGGTCCAGGATCACTTCGGCGAGCTCGGTCAGCGCGAGCGAGAAGTCGGCCAGGCTGGTAGCGGGCTCGACGATGTGTTTCATGTCGATGCGGAAGAGTTCCTGGTCCTTAAACCGATTGAGCGTCTCTTTCCGCGCGATGTCGGTCTTGGCACAACCTACCAGCCGATCGAGTTCCTTGCGAAGAGCCGCCTTTGGCTTGATGAGCGGGGCGTTGCGGTAGCCTTGCAACAGGGGCAGCAGGTTTCCGTGTTGCCGGCGTAAAAATTCCTCCCACAGAAAATCGCTGGCGCCCAGGAGTCGAGCAAGCAACGGAAACGTCGTCTTATCGCTGAGAACATCCAGACCCTCTTTCTTCCCCTTCCCTTTATTGTTTTCCACGAGCACATCGAGGAATTGGTCGAACGATTCGAGCGCCTTTGCCGGGTCGGGAGCCCACGTCAGGGCGTGTGTGAATTGTTTGATCAGGACTGCCGTCAGACGGAGCTGTTGCTGCTCCGCCTGTTCGGTCAGCTTCTGGCCGTAGCGGTTGCGCACGTGGAATCGATCATGCAACTTGCTGCCGTCGATCTCGAATCGTGCCTTCGTGATGTAGATATTGCGCATCGCGAGCGCATTCGCGAAGGCGTAGAGGAATGCCGGGGTGTCGTCTGATCGAATGTCCATGATGGTGTCGGTTGCCGAGTGGCTGTTGTCAAAGGTGATGTGGATGGTGTGGAGCAAGCCGGTAAAGGCAGCACGTCGCTTGCCGAGTTGTTCGACCAAACGTCGGTTCACTTGCTGGCGGGCCTCTTCGAACTTGCCGGCGTCCAGGAGCCGGATCATGCCGGTCAATTCCTTGCGCAAGTGGGTTTGGTCGGATGCCGTGAACGGGTGGTCCGATGCGGGACGTACCACGAACATGTCGACGATTTTCTTCCGGCGCAGCCCTGGCCTGACCTGTGGTCGTCTGGTCGGCCAGGATGTGCATACCGGCTTCTGGGCTGAGGGGATGGCCTCGGCAAAGGTGTAGATGCGGCCTTCTTCGATATTCAAACCGAATGTGGACAGGAGTCCGCAGATCGTCGCGAACTCCGAGAAGTAGTCGTAGGCCACCACAGTGATCTCGAAACGGCCGCCTTCGCTGGGTCTGATCGACAGTTCGCAGGGGTGCTCGAGCGTCAGCGCGGCGACGAGGTGGAGATGTTGCGCGATGGTCTTAAGGTCCATCTGCGTGAAATACTCGGGGTCCATCCGCGACACGAAGTCACGCAGGACCTCGTTGTCGATGTCCTGGCAGAGAGGACCAAGTTGTGAGATCAGGTCGTGGGAGGCGAGGGGTTCGCGGGTCATAGTGACGGCAGTATACCCGAAGTCCCTTCATTGTGCGGTGATCCATGCGCCAGTATAATGACGGCTCATGGCGCGCCGGATTACCGAACCGAAGAGGAGCCGTTCGCAGCCTCCTCCTGTCCCTCCACGCATCCTCCCGGACCCCACGCCGCTCCTGATGGCCTCGGGACCGGAGACCGCCCAAGTGGCGGCTCTCCTGAAACCCTACGGCATTCGAGCGCCCAAGGAAGCTGATGGCAATCTGCAGTCCATGGCCGGAGACCCACTTACCCGGCGTCAACTGGCTGACATCTTGCCGATGCTGCTCGAATCGATCGGGCGAACCGCCGATCCGGATCAAGCGTTGAACCATTGGGAACGATGGCTTGCCAGCGGAATGAGTCGATCGGCGGTGCTGGAATATTTGCGCAGCTCACCTCGCATGTTGGATCTGGTCTGCGCGATTTTCGGCAACAGTGACGCGCTGGCCTTTACGCTCATCCGCGACCCCATGCTCGTCTATTGGCTGGCCGAGCAGAACGTGTTGTCCAAACCGTCGACCAAAGCGGCGATGGAACGGACGATTCACCAGACTCTTGCCCATGTGACCGCGAGTGAACTGAAATTAGACGCGCTGCGACGGTTTCGACGACGCGAGATGCTGCGCATCGGCGTGCGAGATTTACTTCGTCTGGCCGATGTGACGGAAACAACCGCCTCCCTCTCAGATCTGGCCTCGGTCCTCATCGATGCCGCCTACCGTGTTGTGAATGCAGATCTTCGAGCTCAGTACGGAGCTCCGATGCATAAGAACCGGCAGGGACGATGGGTGGAAACCGGCTTCGCGGTCATCGGCATGGGGAAACTGGGCGGGCATGAACTCAACTACAGTTCCGATGTGGACGTACTCTATGTGTGTGAATCCCATGAGGGGGAAACCCATTCCCTTGGAGGCGGTCGCGCAAAGGCCAGGGCCGGGATATCGAACGAGGAATATTTCGAGATTCTCGCCCGGCAATTGACGAAGGTACTGACTGAACAAACCCATGAGGGATACGTCTATCGAGTCGATCTTCGCTTGCGCGCTGAAGGCTCAGTCGGCCAGCTGACCCGTTCGCTGGACGACTACCGAAAATACTATTCGGCTCGGGGGCAGGTGTGGGAACGGCTGGCGTTGCTCAAGGCCTGGCCAGTTGCCGGCTCCCTGGATGTGGGCACGCAGTTTGTCAGAATGGTGAGGCCCTTTGTGCTGACTTCTTCGAGCGACAAGCTCGATATCAACCGGTGTCTTGCGATTGTGCAGGATGTTCGCTCTGTTAAAGAACGGATCGATGCCAAGATGGCGGACCGCGGGCATGAACATCGCAACGTCAAGCTGGGCGTCGGAGGGATTCGAGAAATCGAGTTTCTGGTCCAGACGATTCAGGTCTTGGCCGGCCGGCGCTTGCCCGGTTTGTTGGATCGGAGCACGTTGGGATCGCTGGTGCGACTGCAGAAGGCGGGCATACTTTCAGTGACGCAACAGGGCCAACTAACGCGCGCCTACAATTTTCTTCGGGACGTGGAGCATCGACTTCAGATGGTGCACGAGCTCCAGACGCACGCGCTGCCGGATCAACATGACGAACTTGAACGGTGTGCGATCCGGATGGGGTATGGTGAAGAAGATCGCACAGAAGCCCTTCAACGATTCCAGGCCGACCATGCCCGACACACCAAGCTGGTCCATGATGCATTTCGGGACTTATTCCACACTCCTGCTCGGGCCAGGCTCCTGAAGGCAATGTTGCGGGCGATGCAAGCTTCACGTCTATAAGACACTTTGCACAGCCAAATCCCTCTTTGCAGCGCAGAGACGTATCAGTTTAGGTACTTGGTGTTATCAGAAGTGATTCAGGTGTATCCTCACCTCACTTTGCTCTAACCATTCGGCCTTGTTCAATGTTTCAGTTTCGCCCCGCCTGGTATAAGAAATGCCCCGTCATAGTATGTGCGCAACGGAACGGCACGCTCACCGTTGGTATATGTCTTAAGAGGTGCACCATGAAATTAGAAAAGGAAGCGCTGCAGAACCAGATGATATCGCATTTGCTGTGGGGTGTTCTTTGCTTGATGACCTTCGTGGCAACAGGGCTTGCCTGCACCTTACAAGGCAGTGTCGATGGAAATCTGGAGATTCACAAAGTTCTACAAGAGGCAAGAAAAGCGGCCACCGGCACCCCAGAAGGTTGTAATCTGCTGAGGAGAATCGCAAGAACACAAGCGAAAGCAGGTGATATGGAGGGGGCAGTTCAGACGGCCGCAGATAGCCCTGATTCGTGCAGTCGCTACGCCTTTCAGGAGGTTAATGCTGTCCTCGGAGACGTGAACAGAGCGTTGCAGATTGCCGCAGGAATCGGAGACGATCATGCGAAGACGAACGCTCTATGGGCAATCGTAGAGTCTCAAGCAGCGGCGGGTCACGTGCATGTCGCGGAACAAGCCGCTGTAGAAATCCCAGATGGGACAGATTGGAAAGCGACGGTCCTGGCGACTGTCGCACGAGCGCAGATAAAAGCAGGAGATCGTAGAGGCGCCCTGCAGACACTTGAACAGGCGCTCCAGGCTGCCACCCACCTTCGAAAGGATTCCAGAAGAGCCTCTGCGCTGGAGGAGATCGCAAGCGCACAAGCAGAGGCAGGAGACATCCTCGGTGCTCTAACGACCGTTCAGCAGGTTCCTGAAGCGCAAAAGTATCATTACGTACTCCATTCCGACTTGATGACCCAGCTGGCTGAGGCAGGTGATGTGAAAGGAGCGCTGCAGATTGCCGCCGAGATTGGAAATGCCACTGTCAGAGATTCCGCTTGGCAGGAAATTGCAGCCGCACAAGCGAAGGCAGGTGAGATGCGCGAGGCGATGCAGACCGCTGACCACATTCGCGGTGAAACCGAGAAGGCCAACGCGTTGAGAATGATCGGAGCGGTTCAATGGAGTGCAGGGGACCACGCAGGTGCCACCAAGACCTTTGAGCAGGTTCTTCGGACTGCCACTCACATCCAGAAGCCTGTCGACAAATGGAATACCTTGAGTGAAATCGCTGAGGCCCAAGCGGAAACGAGGGACTATCGCGGTGCAGTGCAAACCGCGGACACTATTCTGGATGAACCAGCGAAGGATAGAGCCCTGAGCGCGATCGCGATGATCCAAGTGAAGGCTGGCGACAACGAGAGGGCCCTGCGAACGGCGGCCCGTGCTCGAAGTAATTTCGTGAAACCCAACGTACTGTGGGCTATTGCACAGGCTCAGCTTAAGACGGGCAATGTGCAGGGGGCGCTAGAGACGGTTGCCAGCTTCCCATCGAACATGCAGAAGGCCAGCTTCATTTGTTCCACCGGGGCAGCTCAGGCGAGGGCAGGCGACCACGCTGGAGTTGCCAAGATGGTCGAAATGGTTCTTCAGACCGCAGCTACTATTCAGGCCGGTTCTGAGAAGGCGAACTTTTTAATTGCAGGCGCGTCGCCAATCTGGGGAGCGCAGGCGAGGGTGGGAGACCGAACCGGGGCCACAAAGACCCTTGAGCAGACTTTCCAAGCTGTCGCCACTATCCGGCTTGACATTCCTGAGAGGGCGTCAGCGCTGGGAGTCATTGCACGGGATCAATCGGGGCGTTCTGTAGTGGATTACGTTGGGGCCGCCAAGACCATTGAGCAGGCCCTGCGAACTGTTGATCTCATCCGGGAGTCCTTCAAAGGCAAGGAGAGGGTTTTGGCGAACATCGCGGCCGCTCAGGCCGCAGTGGGTGACATCCACGGGGCAATGCAGACGTTTTCCGGTATCAAAGGGGAGGGAGACAGGGGGCAGGCGCTCAATGCAATCGCGCGGGCTCAGGCTAAGTCAGGAGATCTACGGGGAGCATACGCGCTGGCCACCAGTCAGCGCTCCTCTTCTGGAAAAGCGAACGCTCTACTGGATGTGGCGGAGGGGATACTAGATCGAGGGAATGCGGAACAATCTCGGATTGTCTCGGTCAAGCGGTGACAAGTTCCGCGACCACGCATTTGCGAGACTTACGGAGGGAGAACGCTTCTAGAGAAAAGTCATTGCTTGATTTAATGTGCTGATCGAGAGCTGTTGGTAGTCAAATGTGAGGTACATCTTGGTAGATAGATCGGTTCGCGCAAGACGGTTTCACTCGTGACGCCGAAGGCAGGACGGCGGAAGAGTGTCGGAGAACAAGCCTTGCCGATCCGAGAGCTGGCTAGTGGGATGACGTGCTCGCTTCTGAAATGCTGGTCTTCACGTTATGTTGCGCAATCTTATTGCGCAGAGTCACGACTAACTGGTCGTATGATGATGAACGAAGAATCGCTGTGAACTGCGTTCGATAATTCTGGACGAGGCTGATTCCGTCCACCACCACATCGTACGCTTTCCAGTCGCCGCCTTTCATCATGAGCCTGTAGTCCATGGGAGTGTCCGTTTTCTTCCCAATCATCACGGTCTTCACCTCCGCATAGTTTCCTTCGAGCCGTTCGTTGAGAAACGTCACCTCTTCTCCAGAGTAGGTGTGTATCTTCTCTACATAGGTTGCTGTCAAAAACTCCGTGAACAGGTCGACAAACTCTTGCTGTTCCTTCTCTCCTAATCTGTTCAACTGGATCCCCAGTGACCGTTTGGCCATTTCCCCGTAGTCGAAGCGGGCATCAGCGATCTTCTTGAGCCGCGTGACAAGCTCATCCATGCGCTCTGGTTTCTTCAGCTCTCGATCCCGCAATAGTTTGAGCGCTTGACCGGTGGTAGTCCTCATCGCCTCGGTGGGGGTCTGCACAGCCGACGATGGTTCTGGTTCAGCTATAGCCCTGCTTGCCCAGAGGATCGGTGTTGCGCATATGAGTGAAAGGAAGAGGCGGCCGAGGATCGTGAGTCCTGTCCTCTCGCGCGACGGAAGCCCAATGCCCTCCGAGTCGATCTGAGGTGCACAGGTCATAGGTGGTCCAACCTGCTTAATTATTGGTCAGCGTCTTACTCGTGCTTGGCCATCCGTTTCGCAGGGAACTGGTCGCGTTTGTGACTCCGCTTCCAAGGGGCATTCAATCTGCGCCAGCCAGGCTTTTGCACAGATTGCGACCGACGCTTCTTCTGATTATTCTACCAAATGATATGTCGCAGCGGCGTCAATCAGCCCGCCTGAGGAATGCTCCCTGTCCAATCATTAGGTGGATCTCAACACTGTTCCTGTCGAACCGCTCAAAATAGGTAGAGATTGCCCTGAGATGGTGAACAATTCTGTGGGTAACTCGACTTACGTGGCCGCTTGACGACTGCCGGTTGGAGACAGGGAAAGGAGATCACGTGAAAGCAGTACCGGATCCTGTTCCTCGCGCCGACGGGCGGAATACGCAGAGACCTGCACGTCGCGGGTGAGGCACTCGCGACCGAAGGTGATCAGGTGATGTGCGACCATCGCGATCTGGAACACCGACTCGATGTTCCCTCGGCACAGCTCCCTCCAGGCCATCTTCCAGAACTCAGCCCGGTAATCGCTAGAGATGCCGACCTGCCGGGCGATGCGCGAGAAGATATCGAGCGCGCGCCGGACATTGACCCAGGTAAGCTGCTCTAGTGGACGGGTCGGCCGCTTACGGTACGGATACGTCTTCCTCGCCTGGGTCGCGTATCGCTCATAGATCTTTCGCGGCTCGTACACCTCGCGGATCACCCGCTTCCAGCTCGCTGCCACGTCCTCGTAAGGCTGCAGGTATTCGATGTTCGAGTCACGCCCTTCACCCGAGTTCAGGCGGCCCACCTTGCGGAGCCGCTCGTAGAGCGGCGTATGTGGGAGGGCGACGAGCAGATTCGGCGTCACGATCGGGATTTGGGAGGCCTCGATAAACTCCAGGATCGCATCCGGTGTCTCAGGGGTGTCGGTGTCCAGACCAAGGATGATCCCGGCGGCGACTTCGATTCCGTAACTATTGATCGTGTCCACGGCCTGGAGCATCGGCGTGCGGAGGTTCTGGGTCTTTTTCATGGCACGCAAAGCGGCTGGCTCCACCGTTTCGATGCCGCAGAAGACGTTCGTCATAAAGGCGTCGCGCATGAGCTTCAGGATCTCGGGGTACTCGGCGACGTTCAGCGTGAGCTCGCAGGAGAGCCGAACGGAACAATCGCGGCGCCGCTGCCACTCGACGAGGTGCGGTAGAAGGTCCAGTGCGGCTCGGGGATTCGCGATGAAGTTATCGTCTACAAAGTAGATCGACGGCGTCCCGCCATCGGCGAGCTGATCGAGCTCTGCCAAGATCTGGTGCGGGCTCTTGAGCCTGGGGTTTCTCCCGTAGAGCGCGGGAATGTCGCAGAACTCGCAGGTGAAGGGGCAGCCGCTGGAATATTGGACGCACCCGAGGAGATACTGGCGGATGTCGATCAGGTGATAGGCAGGTGTCGGGAAGTCGGTCATCGGAAGACGGTCGACCGTACGGTACACGATCTGCCGCTCGGGGCGCGCCACGGTCTCGTCGAGCCGGCAGAACAACTCGAGTGTCCCGTCGCCCACCTCGCCGCAATGGAGGAGATCGATCTCCGCGTAGTGCTCGGGCGCCGCGGAGACTGATGGCCCGCCGAGGGCGACCACCTTCCCTTCGCGATGGGCGCGGCGCACGAGATCAAGAATCTGCCTGCGTTGGATGTGCATGCCCGACACAAGGACGGCGTCGGCCCAGTCTAGCTCGCTCTCCATCACTGGGCGGATGTTCTCATCAACGAATCGGACTTGCCATTCCCGGGGCATGAGCGCTGCGATAAGGAGGATCCCCTGTGGCGGCATGAAGGCCTTGACGGGACCCATCAGAGGAAAGGCGTGATCGAAGGTGCCGAACGCCTTCGTGTAGGCAGGAAACACACAAAGAATGCGCCGGACGCTGGCTGGACGAAATGTCCGTACATTGACTGTCGGGGCAAAGGGTATCGAGGGTGCCGACATGGGTGCCTCTCTCTAGCAGATACCCAACCAAGGCGAGTGTACTGCCCTAATGAAATTTGTCCTAGTTAATTCTAAGTTAAACTGTGCAGTCCACAATTTGCTTATACACAGTTCTCGAATTTTTAGATAGGAATCTGGGGCATGCTCGTCAGCTCCTGAGCAGAGCACTCCAAATGGGAGCCATGCGAGCATTGCATAGCTAGGTCTGTGACCGTTCGAGGATGGCCGTGGTCGTAATGGGATACGGAAGAGAATGAGATATCGCTTAACCCCTCTCGCGACAACTCAATGTCATTCGATTCGAGGCAGAGAGCTAGTCGGCGTAGCGTAGATCGCGATTGTCGGCTAGCGAGAGGTAGGCTTCTCCCCATTGTCGAGGACTTTCGAGACTCCAGGGTTCGTCCATGTCGAGGGGCTTGAAGCGGAGGCCGAAGATTCCTCCATAGACCAAGTGAGTCAGTCCTGCTCCAGAATCTTCAACCAGCTGGGCGTACGCCGGACAGACAGGTGCCTGAGGATTATCGTTCCAGCCCGTGACCCAATACCACTCGCCGGTCGGATTACGATCATAGAGTCGAACTTGCAGGACCGGTCTGACGGGGCCGGCTTCTTTGAATCGCGCGAAGAAGCTGATTTCGCAATTCTCGTTCGATTCAACCTCAACGATCACGGAAACCTTCCTCAGGCGTTCCAGCTAGATGTATTCTAGCGCACGAATCACTCCAGAAACACGAAGGGCTCGGTGGTTTGCCACCGAGCCCTTCGCTCCGAGCCATAAGCTATACGCTATTAGCTCTTCTCTTCTTAGTACATCCCTTCCATGCCGTGGCTGTGGCCATGGCCACCAACCGGCTCTTTCTTCTCTTCAGGGATTTCAGTGATCATGACTTCGGTCGTGAGCATCAAGCCCGCGACGCTGGCCGCGTTCTGCAACGCGCAGCGCGACACCTTGGTCGGGTCGATGATGCCGGCCTTGATCATGTCGACATACTCTTCCGTCGCCGCATTGAAGCCGGAGTTGGCATTCTTGTCGGCGCGAACCTTTTCGACGATCACCGATCCTTCTGCTCCGGCATTGGCCGCAATCTGGCGAATCGGTTCCTCCAAGGCGCGTCGAACGATGTTGACGCCCACCTGTTGTTCCGGCACCAGTTTGACCGAATCCAGCGCAGGGATGCAGCGGAGATAGGCGACACCGCCGCCAGGAACGATGCCCTCTTCGACAGCTGCTTTCGTCGCGTGCAGCGCGTCTTCGACACGGGCTTTCTTTTCCTTCATTTCGGTCTCGGTCGCGGCGCCGACGTTGATGACGGCCACACCGCCCACGATCTTGGCAAGCCGCTCCTGCAGCTTCTCGCGATCGTAGTCCGAGGTCGTCTCTTCGATCTGGGCCTTGATCTGCTTCACGCGGCCCTCGATCTTCTTCGGGTCGCCGTAGCCCTCGACGATCGTGGTGTTGTCCTTATCGATCGTCACACGTTTGGCACGGCCGAGGTCGGTGAGCTTCACGTTCTCCAGCTTAATGCCAAGATCTTCAGAAATCACCTGGCCACCCGTGAGGATGGCGATGTCCTCCAACATGGCCTTCCGGCGATCGCCGAAGCCCGGAGCCTTCACGGCCGCGACGTTCAGCGTGCCGCGGAGCTTGTTCACCACGAGGGTCGCCAGCGCTTCGCCTTCAACTTCTTCCGCGATGATCACGAGCGGCTTGCCCATCTTGGCCACCTGCTCGAGGATCGGGAGGAGATCCTTCATGCTGCTGACTTTCTTTTCGTTGATGAGGATGAGCGGCTCTTCGACTGAACATTCCATCCGCTCGGCGTTGGTGACGAAATAGGGAGAGATGTACCCACGATCGAACTGCATGCCTTCGACGACGTCCAAGGACGTGGTCATCGACTTGGCTTCTTCGACCGTAATCACGCCGTCCTTGCCGACCTTCTCCATCGCTTCCGCGATCAGGTCGCCGATGGTCTTGTCGTTGTTCGCGGAAATGGTGCCGACCTGGGAAATTTCTTTCTTGTCCTGGCAGGGCTTGCTGAGCTTCTTCAGCTCGGCCACAACCGCTTCCACCGCCTGATCGACGCCGCGCTTGATTTCCATCGGATTGGCGCCAGCCGTGATGTTCTTCGCACCTTCGCGATAGATGGCCTGAGCCAACACCGTGGCAGTCGTGGTGCCGTCACCCGCAGTGTCGCTGGTCTTGCTTGCGACTTCGCGGACAAGCTGAGCACCCATGTTTTCGTAGGGATTCTTGAGTTCGACTTCCTTCGCGACCGTGACGCCGTCCTTGGTGATGGTCGGGGCGCCGAACTTCTTATCGAGAATGGCGTTCCGGCCCTTGGGACCGAGGGTCGCCTTCACGGCGTCGGCGAGCTGGTTGACCCCCCTGAGAATGGAGGCCCGAGCTGCCTCGCTATACAGTAGTTGCTTTGCCATGTGATTCCTCCCTTATAAGTCAGTAGTCGTGTTGGTGATCAATTAGCTGGTGAAGACACCGAGGATATCTTCTTCCTTGAGGATCAAGCATTCCTCATCCTCGATCCGGAGCTTGCTGCCTGAGTACTTGTCGAAGAGAACTTGGTCGCCGACCTTCACGTTCTCGACCTTTTTGCCGATTGCCTGGACAATGCCTCGTTGCGGCTTCTCTTTCGCAGAATCCGGCACGTAGATGCCGCCCGCGGTCCGCTCCAATTCCTCGGTGTAGGTGACGAACACCCGGTCCCCCAGGGGCTGAAATCCCTTGGCGACGTTCTTCTTTTCCTTCGCTGCTGTAGTCATATGCAACACCCTCCTCGTGCTGATTAATAAACGGGGTTAGAGATATATGATATATATCGTGACGATTTGGTACCGGTTCAAACTCGATGGCGTGTACATGTATAACCCACGCCCGAACGAGCAGAAGCCCTTGTCCGCAAACTTGGGGATAGAGATAGCCTCAGGTCAGTCCAAGTCAAGGGGGGAACTCAGGAATTTCTTTCCAGCTCCATATCGTCTTAACAGTTGGTATCATAACCCATTGAGATTTCATTATTCTAGTCCTATTTCTGGCTGGCGGAATATCCAGGAATTAGATCCGTAAGCGGTCGAAATCCTTGACGTCCTTTTTGATATAGTCACGAAGCCGCTTGATGATCCTGGCTTCCAACTGACGGGTGCGTTCCTTCGTAATGCCGTACTTGGCCCCCAGATCATCGAGGGTTAAGGGGGTGTCCGAGAGGATTCGATTGCGGAGGATGTCCTCATCCCGTTCCTCGAGCGTTTTGATAAATTCCGCCAACTTGGCTCGAAAGAGCGATTTGAGCTGATGGTCGGCGATCTGCTCGTCTGCTCCGATTTGCTGAGCCGGGAGCACGTCGAGCAGAGTGCCTTCCTGATCTTCGCCGATCGGTTGGTCCAGGGACAGTTCCCAATTGCCGAGTCGCTGATCCATCTCGATGACGTCGCGTTCGCGTACGTTCAAACGGTCCGCGAGCAGTTTCGTATCGGGAGCGAATCCTTCCCGTTCGAGTTTCGCCTTCTCTTTTTTCAGGTTGTAGAACAGCTTTCGCTGATCCTGGGTCGTTCCGATCTTGACCAGACGGTAGTTATTCAGCAGGTAGCGCAGGATATAGGCCCGCGACCACCAGGCGGCATAGGCATAGAAGCGCACGTTTTTCGACGAGTCGAACTTCTTGATCGCCTGCATCAGCCCGATGTTGCCTTCTTGGATCAAGTCCATGTGATCGGCGCCGGTGTGAAGATATTCGGCGGCGATCGCGACCGAGACGCGCAAGTTGGCCATAATCAATTTCACGGCTGCTTCCCTGCTGCCGTGGGTACGGTATTCATGGAAGAGCTGTAGTTCTTCTTCTTTGGAGAGGTAAGGATACCGGCGGACTTCGGCGAGGTACTGTTGAAGCGCGGTAACCGGCACCACGGCGGTCGAATCTGACTTCTCACGGCCGTCGGACCTGGCTGGTTCAGCTCCTGCGGGCAGCGGAGCCAGTTCCACGACCTCGTCGTCCGACGGGTCCAGGATCTCCGGCTCGAGCGCTTCTTCGTCGAGTTCGTCGTCAGATTTGGCCATATGACGCGATGACTATAACAGAACCTTGTTCGAGGACAAACCATCCCTGAAAGGGAGAGCGGGACAGGCAATCTTGCAGGAGCGAAAGCCTGTCTCCTATAGTGGAGTTTCCGCCGGCTCGCACGAAGGACGTGAACGGTCGCGATCAAGGATCCCGGATGATTTCATGAAGACGATTCTCTCGGCGTTACGCAGCGGCCACTGGCCGTCATTGGTCGGAGCCTGGTTACATTTCGAGGTCAGCTTCATGGCCTGGCTCCTGATCGGAGCCCTGGGAATTTCGATCGCCGAGGAACTGGGCTTGAACTCCACAGAAAAGGGTTTGCTCGTGGCCTGCCCGCTCCTCGGGGGCGCCTTTTTGAGAGTGGGTGTCGGTCTCGCGAGCGACCGGTTCGGGGCCAAGCGAACGGGATTGTGCCTGCTCGGTGGTGTGATCATCGCGGTGATGTGGGGATGGTTGGGCGTGACGAGTTTCGTGCAGGCCCTCGGGATGGGGTTGCTGCTGGGCGTGGCCGGAGCCAGTTTTGCGGTGGCCCTTCCCATCGCGAGCCGGGCTTATCCGCCGGCGCACCAGGGATTTGCGTTGGGAGTCGCGGCATCGGCGAACAGTGGCACCGTCCTGGCCATGTTCTTCGCGCCGCGCGTGTCCGAACTGGTCGGTTGGCACGGCGTGTTCGGCTTGATGATCGTTCCGCTCGTCGGGACATTTCTGCTCTTCTGGTTTCTTGTCCGATCTGATGCGCGGTTCGCTCGGACAGAACGCCAGCCGCAATGGTGGTACGAGGTCACCGCCATGCTGCGGCAGCCTTCCGTGTATTGGCTCTGTCTGCTCTATGCAGTCACGTTTGGGGGGTTTGTCGGGTTATGCAGTACGCTCCCCATTTTCCTTCACGATCAGTATGGATTGACTCTCGTGGAGGCCGGTTCTGTGACGGCCCTGTGCGGATTGCTCGGAAGCCTGATCCGTCCGTTCGGCGGGTTTGTTGCAGACCGGTTTGGGGGAATCGTCGTGCTGGGGCCGGTCTTTGCAGCAATCGCCGGGCTCATCGCTAGCTTGGGAGAACTGCCTTCCGTCGGATGGGCAGTGTCACTGTTGATCGGTGCCATTGCCACGATGGGGTTCGGCAACGGTGTGGTCTTTCAAGTGGTGTCGGAGCGGTTTCCGAAACAAATCGGCCTGGCTTCCGGCGTGATCGGCGCAGCCGGTGGTTTCGGCGGGTTTCTCCTCCCTGTCTGGCTGGGGGTGCTGAAAGATCTGTCCGGCAGCTACCGCACGGGGCTGTGGCTATTTGCGGCTGTATCGGTGGCTGCCGCTGTCAGCGTGGCCTTGATCATTCGACGAACGGAGGACAGAAACGACGAGGGCTCGTGACCGTTCTGTTCCCTGTTGTCAGTCTAGGGCCAAAAAAAGAATGTTACATGGTCGATATTAAATGATAAATTGATTGTCTGTTTGAACAGTCGCCATTGAAATTATGCCTGCACCATTTAACAGCATCGAAGACGCGATCCGGGACATTAAGAAGGGGAAATTCGTCATCCTGGTGGATGATGAAGACCGGGAAAATGAAGGGGATCTCGTCATTGCCGCCGAGAAGGTCACCCCCCCCTCGATCAACTTCATGGCCAAGTACGCGCGTGGGCTGATCTGCCTCGCGCTCACGCCGGAGCGAGTCGACGAACTCCATCTGCCTCAGCAAGCGGTTGAGAACACCGCGACGTTCGGTACAGCGTTCACCGTCTCGATTGATGCGCGAAAGGATATCACCACCGGCATTTCCGCGGCCGATCGCGCGACGACGATTCATGTCGCCATCGATCCGAAATCCAAATCGACGGACCTCGCGCGACCCGGACACATTTTCCCATTGAAAGCTCAGCAGGGCGGGGTATTGCGACGCGCGGGACAAACGGAAGGCTCGGTCGATCTGGCGCGAATGGCCGGCCTCAACCCTGCCGGGGTCATTTGCGAGATTATGAACGAAGACGGCACGATGGCCCGGGTGCCGGAGCTGGCGAAATTCGCCAAAGTCCACAAGCTGAAGATGGTGACGGTGAAGGCGTTGATCGAATACCGGATGCGCCGCGAGACCTTCGTCAAGCGGGTCGCCAGCGCACGGATGCCGACCATGTTCGGCGAGTTCGACGCGGTGGCCTTTGAGAACGAAATCGACAACGTCACGCACATCGCGCTGGTGAAAGGGCGGGTCGATAGCGGAGCCCCGACATTGGTGCGCGTCCATTCCGGGTGCCTCACGGCCGATGCGTTGGGATCGCTGCGTTGCGATTGTCGCGATCAGCTTCATACGGCCATGGAGATCATTCAAAAGGAAGGACGGGGAATCCTGCTCTACCTCAACCAGGAAGGACGCGGTATCGGGCTGCTGAACAAGATCAAGGCCTACTCGCTGCAAGATCAGGGGAGCGATACGGTTGAAGCGAATATCAAGCTCGGGTTCAAAGCCGACTTACGTGATTACGGCGTGGGGGCGCAGATTCTGGCGAACCTCGGCCTCCACCAGATTAAACTGATTACGAACAACCCCCGCAAGATCGTTGGCATCGAGGGGTACGGCTTGAAAGTGGTCGAGCGCGTGCCGATCGAGATTCAGCCGCGGGATGCTAATGTGAAGTACTTGCGGACGAAGAAGAAGAAGCTGGGGCACATTCTCAAGAAGGTATGAGGAGGGGGAGCAGCTAGCCCGCCCTTCCGTGCTCGCGGAGCCCCCACAATGAAGCTGTGGTCGCTCAACGCGCGCAATCGAAGGGCAAGCTAGCCGCTCCCTTCTAATGTGGTGAACGTGCCCAAGGAGAAGACGTAAAAGGATGAAGCTGCGGAAAGGAAGTCACGATGCGACGGGGTTGCGGTTCGGCATCGTGGTAAGCAAGTTCAATAAGTTTGTGACGAGCAAGTTGCTGTCGTCCTGCGCGGAGGCATTGACGAAGCACGGCGTGAAGGCCGAGGACATTGAAGTGGTCCGGGTGCCCGGTGCCTTCGAGATTCCAATCGTGGCACGCACTATGGCGCGATCGCAGCAATTCGATGCGGTGATCTGTCTGGGCGCCGTCATTCGCGGTGATACACCGCACTTCGACTATATCAGCGCGGAAGCGAGTCGGGGAATCGGCCAAGCGGCGTTGGATGCCGATGTGCCCGTGATCTTCGGGGTGCTCACCACGGATACTGTCGCACAGGCGATCGAGCGGGCCGATCCGGCCAAGTTCAACCGCGGGGGCGAGGCGGCTAAGTCGGCGATCGAAATGGCCTCGGTCATGAGACTGCTCAAGACCGCCGATCAGCCACGATCGACGAAGGCGGTGGTGACCTCGAATGGCAGAGGGCGTCAGGGTCGGCGTCGATCGACGACGTAACTATGGGATCACGCCATCAAGCCCGCGAACACGCACTCCAAATCTTGTTTCAGTACGATATCCACGGTAAGCCGGATGTCTGGCTCGACGAGTTTTGGAAAACCGTCAAGACGACCGATGAGATCAAGGCGTTCACTCAGAAAATCGTGCAGGGTGTGCTGGAGCACAAGAAGGAACTCGATGCGTTAATCGGCAAACATGCCACGAATTGGAAAGTCAGCCGCATGCCGATCGTGGACCGGAACATCTTGCGAGCGGGCCTGTACGAGTTGCTCTGGATGGGAGAGGTACCGGCGAAGGTGACGATGAATGAAGCGATTGAGCTGGCCAAAAGCTTCGGTGATGACGAGGCGTCGAAATTTGTGAACGGCATTCTGGACAAAATTTTGTTGTCTGATCCGCGTCTGGAAGCGAAGCGTGCCGAAGCTATAGGCGTGAGGCAAGGGGCAAGAGGCAAGGGGCCATGAATTGCATCCTTCAAAATAGGCCTTGGCACTGTCGGAGAGCTTATGCGCGGGTGTCTCTAGCCACTAGCCCCACGCCTCTAGCCTCCATTCGGAGAATGCGATGATCGATCGATACTCCCGTCCCAAGATGAAGGCGCTCTGGGAGCTCAAGCACAAATACGAGATTTGGCTGGAGGTCGAGTTGCAGGCGTGCGCCGCGTTTGAACGGGCAGGTCAGGTACCGCGTGGAACGTCCGCCAAGATTCGGAAAAAGGCCAGGATCGACGTCGATTTGATTGCTGAGATCGAGAAGGTCACGAAGCACGACGTCATTGCTTTTCTCGAATCCCTCATGGAGTCGGTCGGACCGGAGCATCGGTTCCTTCACATGGGGCTGACCTCGTCGGACATCGTGGATACGTCTCTGGCCATCCAAATGACCGAGGCGCTCGACATCATCTTGGAGGATCTCGACGGTTTGTTGACGGTCCTTCAGCGGCAGGCGCTCCGCTACAAGAACACGGTGATGGTCGGCCGCTCGCACGGCATTCATGGTGAGCCGATCTCGTTCGGCTTCAAGCTGGCCATCTGGTATGAGGAAGTGTGCCGGCATCGGGAACGGCTGGGACGCGTGCGCGACGAAATTGCCGTGGGAAAGCTGTCCGGCGCGATGGGAACGTTCGCGCACCAGGGGCCAGACATCGAAGAGTATGTCTGTGCCAAGCTGGGCCTCAAACCCGATCCCGTCTCGAGTCAGGTGGTCCAACGGGATCGCCATGCCGCCTATGCCACGGCGCTTGCCCTGCTCGCGGCGAGTATCGAGAAGTTTGCGACCGAAATTCGCCACCTTCAGCGGACGGAAGTTCTGGAAGCGGAGGAGTATTTCTCGGAGGGGCAGAAGGGTTCGTCGGCGATGCCGCACAAGCGCAATCCGATCGCCTCCGAGAATCTCTGCGGCCTCGCACGAGTCGTGCGAGCCAACAGCCTCGCCGCAATGGAGGACGTGGCGTTGTGGCATGAGCGCGACATTAGCCATTCATCGGTCGAACGCGTCATCATGCCGGACAGCACGATTCTCATGGATTACATGCTGGCGCGAATTACCGATGTCATCAAGAACCTCGTGGTCTATCCTGCGAACATGAAGCGGAACCTCGAGTTGACCGGCGGGTTGGTCTACTCACAACGGCTTCTGCTTGCGCTCATCGAAAAGGGCGCGCAGCGCACGGAATCCTACGAAGCCGTCCAGCGAAACGCGATGGCCTCGTGGAACGGTGAAGGGGATCTGCAGACGTTGGCGAGCAAGGACCCGTTCATCACAAAGCATCTGAAGGCGAGCGAGATCAAGGCCTGCTTCAATCCCAAGTACTATCTGCGGCACATCGACCAGATTTATCGACGGGTGTTCGGACCAAGGGGGAAGACACGATGATGCAGGCGATCGCATACGGCACAGCACTGTGCATGGCTGCGGTGTGGCTGGCGATGCCGGCCACGGTGTCCGGTGCGGCGGATCGGGATAAGCTCCTGAGCGAACCGGGAGTCTACGGGACCTTTGCGGCCTTCAGTTTTGATGAAGATTGGACGAAGGAGGACCAGCGGACGCGCATCGCGCACTTGATGGTGCTGAAGGGTGTGGTCGAACAGTATCAGGAGAAGCTGGCCATCGATCTGTATCTTCTCCGTGGGCTCTCCGATCACGCCGACCTACTGTTTCGTATCCATGCGACCGAACTGCGCGATACGCAGAAATTTCTCGTAGATCTTCAAGCGAGCCTGTTCGGATCACATTTAAAGACAGCCGTGATTTTGAATGGTCTGACCAAGAAGGCCAACTACGTGCCGGGGTTTCCGGAACAGATGAAAGCCGATCTCAAGGCTGCGAGTGAGCCTGGTGCCAAACCCTATGCGATCGTCATTCCCATCAGAAAGAGTGCGGAATGGTGGAGCCTTGATCAGGACAAGCGGGCCGAGATGATGAAGGAACACACTGAAGCGGCGCTGCCGTATCATAAGACGGTGAAGCGAAAATTATACCATTCAAGCGGTCTGGACGATCTGGACTTCATCACCTATTTCGAAACGTCCAAGCTCGAGGATTTTCACAGTCTCATTCTGTCGCTGGAGAAAGTTAAAGAGTTTCAGTATACACGCCGATTCGGCCATCCGACGTTGATCGGCACGGTGAGATCGTTGGACGAAGTGATCGAAATATTGGCGCAGTAACGCACGGGGGATAAGAACAGGCGATGACTGCAGGCACAATGCTCTACGAAGGCAAGGCGAAGAAAATCTTTGCCACCGACAAACCTGACCAAGTTGTGCAGTATTTCAAGGACGACGCAACGGCCTTCAACGCCCAGAAGCGTGGCACGATCCTCGAGAAAGGCATTATCAATAATAAAGTGTCGGAACGCCTGTTCCGGCTGGTGGAGCAGGCGGGTGTGCCGACCCATTTCGTTGAACGGCTCAGCGACCGGGAAATGCTGACGAAGAAAGTGACGATCGTGCCGGTGGAGGTCGTGGTGCGGAACGTCGTGGCGGGAAGCTTGGCGAAGCGCCTTGGTCTCAAAGAAGGCGAGCCGATCGAACCGGCGATCGTCGAATGGTATTACAAGAACGATGCGTTGGGTGATCCGCTTATCGCGGATGATCATGTCCGGCTGATGAAATTGGCGACGCCGGAGCAGATGGCGGAGATCAAGCGCCTGGCGTTGAAAGTGAACAGCCTCCTGCAGCCCTTCTTCCGCGAACGGAAGATGATCCTCGTTGATTTCAAGTTGGAATTCGGAATGCACAACGGCAAGCTGATGTTGGCCGACGAGATTTCTCCGGACACCAGCCGGTTTTGGGATATGACGACGAAGGAGTCGATGGACAAGGATCGGTTCAGGAAGGATTTGGGGAAGATAGAGGAGGCATATCAAGAGGTACTAAAAAGAGTGTGTGGATGAAGAACAGACAGTGGTGAGGGACGCGGTGCCGGTTTCTGTGCTCGCGGAGCCCCCACGATGAAACAGTGGTCGCTCGACGCGCGCAGTTGAAACCGTTCACCGCATCCCTCATCTAGAACCCAACGACCTTTCCTCACTGGGGGTGGGGGAGGGAAAGGATAAGGATGCTGCGGGCGTTTTTGAATTATGGGCTGGTGGCGGCGGTGTTGGTATGGGCGGCGGTCGTGGCCATGATGGCCTATCATCTCGATGAGTCGCCCTGGCGATGGGCCTTTGCTGCGCTATCGGTCGGTGGCCTCGTCACAGTGGCGGGAATCTTCTGGATCAGGAAGTATGTCGACGGATTGAACAAGGCATCGGATCAGGGGAGTAAATCGTGAAGGCGAAGATTCATGTGACACTGAAGCAAGGAATTCTCGATCCTCAAGGGAAGGCGATCGAGCACGCGCTCGATTCGCTCGGGTTCAAAAACGCGGCGAACGTCCGGGTTGGCAAGTATATGGAGTTGGATCTGGACGAAAAGGATAAGGCCAAGGCCGAGGTTGAGGTGAAGCAGATGTGCGAAAAGTTGCTTGCGAATACCATTATCGAAGAATACCGCTACGAACTACAGTGAGAGGTGATTGGTGACAGGTGACGGGTTGGTCAAGATTGCGACCTCGGAATGTCCGATGTTTGTCACGCGTCACTCGTCACGTGTCACTAGGGTGGCTTAATGAATATCGGAGTGGTGGTTTTTCCGGGGAGTAATTGCGATCACGACTGCGAGCATGTCTTCAAGAATGTGCTTGGGCAGTACGTGGAGATGATCTGGCACAAAGAAACCCTGTTGAAAGGACTCGATGCCGTTGTGCTCCCCGGCGGATTTTCTTATGGGGACTACCTCCGCACCGGAGCGATCGCGCGGTTTTCTCCGGTGATGGGAGCGGTGAAGGAATTTGCGAAAAGCGGTGGCATGGTGATCGGCATCTGCAACGGGTTTCAGATTCTGCTCGAAGCGGGGTTGCTGCCGGGCGCGATGTTACGAAATGAGTCGCTGAACTTTATCTGCAAGGACGTCTATGTGAAGGTCGAGAATGCGGCCACGGCGTTCACGGGAAGCTGTGAGTCCGGTCAGGTGTTGAAGCTCCCGATCGCCCACGCGGATGGCAATTATTACACCGATCCGGTGACCTTGGCAGCGATGCAGGCGAACGCGCAGATCGTGCTGCGTTATTGCACGCCGGAGGGCAAAGTAATGTCGGAATCGAATCCGAACGGCTCGCTCGACAATATCGCGGGGATCATTAATCCGGAGGGCAACGTCCTCGGCATGATGCCGCACCCGGAACGTTGCGCGGAAGAGATGCTGGGCAACGAAGATGGGCGATTGATATTTGTGTCGATGTTGGAAGCGTTGAAGAAAGCGAAGCAGCCAAAGATGGTGGGAGCAGGGTGAGGCATGGCCAACCGCTCCTATGCCTCCACGGTCACCCTTTGGGAGTTCGCCAAGTGGAAGCCTTCTGGAATTCCTTCCGCCACAGTCTTTTCAGACTGTGACGCGTCAGTCAGTTCCAGCTTTCCCTCCTGGCTCACTCTCGATGGGTCCCGACCGCTCTCGGCAATGTCGCTCTGGCCTCGCCCTCACCACAACAAGGTTCGGTGAATGCCTATTCCTGAGTATCAGAAGTTCTTCTTGCCGGTGCTGAAAATTGCTGGTGATGGGAAAAACCATTCATATGCAGAAATGTACAGCTCTGTTGCCACAGAGTTTAAACTAACAGAAGAAGACCGTGCGGAACTCCTCCCTAGTGGTACAGCACGAAAATTTGAAAATAGGGTCGCATGGGCTATTACCTATCTGAGTAAGGCCAGACTTCTTGACAGGGTAAGTCGAGGCATTTTCCGAATTTCTGAAAGGGACGCCGAAGTTTTAAAGAAGAAGCCTGTTGAACTAGATAATAAATTCCTTCGACAGTTCCCAGAATTTCTTGAGTTCGCAAGAGGAACGAAAATATCAACGAAAAGAGATGAAGACACGGAAGAAGACACTTTGGGCACGCCATACGAAACTCTTGAAGAAGCCTATCAAAGCTTGCGCAGAACGTTGGCGCAAGAGCTTCTTGACCGTGTTAGGGCATGCTCTCCTCAGTTTTTCGAGCGACTAGTGGTGGACTTGCTGGTTGCCATTGGTTATGGAGGATCGAGAAAAGATGCTGGGCAGGCTGTAGGTCGGTCTGGAGACGGCGGGATTGATGGAATCATCAAAGAGGACAAACTTGGTCTCGATGCTATCTATATTCAAGCCAAAAGATGGGAAGCTACTGTTGGGAGACCAACTGTCCAAGAGTTTGCCGGAAGCTTAGAAGGACACAGAGCACGAAAGGGTGTCCTCATCACAACATCGAAATTTTCTCAAGATGCCAAAGAGTACGTTGGGCGTATCGAGAAAAAGATCGTCCTTGTTGATGGTGAGCAACTGGCACAGCTCATGATTGACCACAAGATAGGTGTTACGGAGGTTGAAAATTATTGGGTGCATAGGGTTGACTCGGACTATTTCGAGGAAGGTTAAAGTCAAGTGGCTGCGTAGATTGACGTACGACCAATGCGTATCTGGGATATCTCACCGAAGAGGCTCTGTCGAAATCATCTGTTGGGGGAGCATCGGGAGTTGCACGCGATTTGGTCGGTGCTCACGAACGGCAAGAAGGGCTATGCCCGCCATCCGGAGACGTTGCGGTGGAAGGGGAAATTGAAAGCCCTGTATGGACGGCATGAAGCGCTGGTTATCGAGATGAGTCATCGTGGCTATCGGTATCGTAGTCCACTAGCAAAGAAACAGGCGACGGGAAGTGCGAAGCAGACTATTTATGTGGATCAACCCCGGAAGCAAATCGTGATTCTTCGGAACAAACGTTGCCAGTGCGATGTGTAGGAAGGACTTGTGAGCGTGACGCTGCCAGTGATTACCAAAGACCTCATCGCGCAGCACAATCTGACCGACGACGAGTACAAAAAGATCGTCGAGATTTTGGGGCGCGAGCCCAATTTGACCGAACTCGGCATGTTCTCCGTCATGTGGTCGGAGCACTGTTCCTATAAAAGTTCGCGCGTGCATTTGAAAAAGCTGCCGACGACAGGACCGCGGGTGGTGCAGGGGCCTGGGGAGAACGCTGGTGCAGTGGATATCGGCGACGGGCTCTGCGTCGTCTTTAAGATGGAATCACACAACCATCCTTCGTTCATCGAACCGTATCAGGGAGCCGCGACGGGAGTGGGAGGGATTCTGCGCGATATCTTCACGATGGGTGCGCGGCCGATTGCGTTGCTTGATTCGTTGCGCTTTGGGGAATTGGAGACGGCGAAGAATCGTCACTTGATGAAGGGCGTTGTGGCCGGCATCGCAGGCTATGGCAATTGCATGGGTGTGCCGACGGTGGGTGGCGAGATCGCGTTTAACGATATTTATTCGCTGAACCCGCTGGTGAACGTGTTCTGTCTCGGTGTTGCGGAGAAGAACAAGATTTTCCGTGGCACTGCGGCAGGGGTCGGCAATCCGGTCATCTATTTCGGTTCGAAGACAGGACGAGACGGCA
The DNA here is from genome assembly GCA_035623075.1 of Nitrospiraceae bacterium. Classification (NCBI taxonomy): domain Bacteria; kingdom Pseudomonadati; phylum Nitrospirota; class Nitrospiria; order Nitrospirales; family Nitrospiraceae; species Nitrospiraceae bacterium. Next base: position 56,589 of record DASPUC010000015.1, read on the forward strand.
TTCACGGGGCGACGATGGCCTCCGATTCGTTCGACGACGAATCCGAACAGAAACGGCCGACCGTGCAGGTCGGCGATCCCTTTACGGAGAAGCTCTTGTTGGAGGCCTGCCTTGAACTGATGGCGAATGATCTCCTGGTCGGCATTCAGGACATGGGAGCCGCGGGGCTGACCAGTTCGTCCTGCGAAATGGCCTCGCGCGCCGGCAACGGGATTGAGTTGGATCTGACGCACGTACCACGTCGCGAGCCTGGCATGACACCCTATGAACTCATGCTCTCCGAGTCGCAAGAGCGGATGCTCATGGTGGCGAAAGCAGGCAAAGAAGACGAGTGCATCCGAATCTGCAAGAAGTGGGATCTCGATGTAGCAGTGGTGGGTCGCGTGACCGGTGATGGGATGCTCCGGGTAAAGGATCAGGGCAAAGTTGTGGCGGAGATTCCCGCGAAGTCGCTCGCCGATGATGGGCCTCGCTACGAGCGGCCCTACTCACCACCCGCGTATCAAGACATGTTGACAGGGTTGAACTACGATGCCATTCCGGATGTGAAGGATGCCACTGCGGCCCTCCTCTCGTTGCTGGCGTCGCCAACGATTGCGAGCAAGCACTGGGTCTATGAACAGTACGACCACATGGTGCGGACGAACACGATGGTCCGGCCAGGATCAGACGCAGCAGTCGTGCGGATCAAAGGCACGAACAAGGCTGTCGCGATAACGGTCGATTGCAACAGTCGTTATTGCCTCCTGCATCCCTATGAAGGGGCTCGACTTGCCGTGGCTGAAGCGGCGAGGAATCTGGTGTGTTCCGGCGCTGAGCCGATCGGGCTGACGGATTGTCTGAACTTTGGCAATCCCGAACGACCGGACATCATGTGGCAGTTTGTCTTGGCGATCGAGGGGATGAAAGATGCCTGTGAACATTTCGGTGTGCCGATCGTCAGCGGAAACGTCAGCTTCTACAATGAAACGAATGGGCTGTCGATCTATCCGACCCCGATGCTGGGGATGGTGGGGTTAATCGAGCAGGCTGATCAAACGGTGACTCAATGGTTCAAGCAAACAGGTGATGTGATTCTGCTTGTGGGCAAGACACGAGAAGATCTGGGGGGGAGTGCATACCTGAAAGTGCTGCACCATCGAGAACAGGGTTCTCCTCCGTTGCTCAATCCCGACACAGAGCATGCGCTCCATCAATTTATACTGAAAGTGATTCGTGAGGGACTCGTTCGATCTGCCCATGATTGCTCTGATGGAGGATTGGCCGTGACGCTCGCCGAATGTTGCGTGTCGGAGCCGGGCGATGGACTGGGGGCTGTGATAAGATTATCTCTCGACGGCTTGCGACGTGATGCGCTCTTGTTCGGTGAAAGCCAGTCCCGCGTGGTCCTGTCGGTCAAGGCAGACGTTGCCGAGCAGGTGCTCAACCGGGCGTGGGATGCGGGCATTCTGGCAGCCAAGATCGGGACAGTCGGCAGGGACCGCTTGGTGATCGAGGTGCAGGGGGACGAACGTTCGACCGGCTGTCGCATCGACGTTGAGATTCGGACGTTGCGAGACCGTTGGGCGAATTCGATCGAACGATCTCTTGATAGGCGAGAGGCGAGGGGCTAGAGGCGAGAGGGTGGGAAAGGTTTTTCATTCGATTTCCCCTGGCCTCGTGCCACTTGCCTCGCGCCAAAAGAATTATGCAACTGATCACCCCCGATAAATTCCACGATGAATGTGCGGTGTTCGGGATCTATGGTCATCCTGAAGCCTCGAATCTGACCTACCTCGGTCTCTATGCGCTGCAACATCGCGGACAGGAAGCGTCGGGGATCGTCTCGGGCGACGGCGAGCATTTCTATGTGCAGAAGGGCATGGGCCTCGTCGCCGAAATCTACAACAAGGCCTCGCTCGACAAATTACCCGGAACGATGGCCATCGGTCACAACCGTTATTCGACCGCCGGCGGGCACGATCTCAAGAATGTTCAGCCGCTGATCGTCAATTTTGCCTTCGGCAACCTTGCTCTTGCGCATAACGGGAATTTGATCAACGCCCAAGTGTTGCGCAACGAGCTGGAAGCCTATGGCGCGATTTTTCAATCGACCTCTGACAGTGAAGTCATTATTCACCTGATCGCCCACTCGCGCGCCGACACACTCTTGGCTCGTGTGATCGATGCATTGAGCCAGGTGCGCGGGGCGTTCTCTGTGGTCGTATTGACAGACGACGGTTTGATTGCGGCGCGTGACCCTCACGGGTTCCGTCCCCTTTGTCTGGGTCGATTCCGCGACAGCTGGCTCGTGGCATCGGAGACCTGTGCCTTCGACCTGCTCGATGCGACCTACGAACGGGAGATCGAACCGGGCGAGCTGGTGGTGTTGAACGACAAAGGCATGACGAGTTACCGGCCGTTTGCCCAGATTGAGCCGGCAATGTGCGTGTTCGAGTATGTCTACTTCGCCAGGCCCGATAGCAAGATCTTCGGAGCGAATGCGGTTTACGCCACCAGGAAAGCCCTGGGTCGGCAGCTGGCGCAGGAGTCCTGGGTGCCGGCCGATGTGGTGATTCCGGTGCCGGATTCGGGCGTTCCGGCAGCGTTGGGTTACGCGGAGGGGGCGGGGATTCCGTTCGAGACCGGCTTGATCCGCAATCATTATGTCGGGCGCACGTTCATCGAGCCGGAACAATCGATCCGTCACTTCGGTGTGAAGGTCAAGCTCAACGCGGTGGCGGAGGTCCTGTGCGGCAAACGGGTCGTCGTGGTCGACGATTCATTAGTCCGAGGGACGACGAGCCGCAAGATCGTCAAAATGATCCGCGATGCCGGCGCCAAAGAAGTCCATCTGCGGATCAGCTCCCCACCGATCGTGTCACCCTGCTTCTACGGCATCGATACACCGACCAAGAAGGAGCTCATTGCTTCCAGTCATTCCATCGAAGAGATTAAAAAATACGTCACCGCCGACAGTCTCGCCTACCTTAGCCTCGACGGTATGCTGAAGGCCGCTCCCGGTCGGCCTCATCAGTATTGCAATGCCTGCTTCACCGAGAAGTATCCCATCTCCTTTACCCGAGCCGAAGAGTTACAGCTCGGCCTGTTCGAGTCTGCGTCGTAACGCACAATCCATCCCGCAATGGGTCTCGTCGCGACGCCCCTGTTTCTGTTCTAGATCCTCCACTCCCTCAGAAAGTCCGTCACCAAAAGCAGTGACCGAGCCGGTTCTTCGTCAAGCACCGTGCGTCTTCGGATCACCTACCGTTGCCCACGAAAAAATCAGCGTGGTAGGATACCGCCAGTGAGCAAGAGCTGATGGCGTATAGCCTATAGCAGAAGCCTGAGCGAACGCGGATCGCTAATCCGCTGGTGCCATAGGCTATGAAGCATTCGCTTTTCGCTTTCCAATGAAGGAGGCAGCTATGAAACGCATTACCGTCATCCTCAGTGTCCTCATGTTTCCGATCTTTGCCGCTCATCTGCTGTTTGCCGCCGGATTCTTCAAAGTTGGCGAGAAGGCGCCCCCCTTTACTCTGATTGCCATTACCGGTGAATCGGTGTCACTCGACGCCTTTAGAGGCAAGGTCGTGGTGCTGGGTTTGTTTCACATCTGCGATCCCTGCATGATGCAAGGCACGAATTTACAGAAAGTCTTCGAGATGACGAAGGGCAAAGAGGTCACGGTGATCGGGGTGAATTCCAACGGAAATTCAAAAAAAGACGTGGGCGAGTTTCTCTCCGCCTTTCCTGTCAAAGTGACCTATCCCTATTTGTTAGATCCGGGCAAAACGACGGACAAGCTCTATGGCGGTGGGAAGTTTATTCCGAATGTCTATGTGATCGACCAAAACGGCGTGATCCGGTGGCAACGGGTGGGGGACATGGAATTGGCGGGAGCCGACGTGATTGTGGCGGAAGTCGAGAAGTTGTTAGCGGGCGGGAGCAACAAAATGTAATTTTTGCGTCAGCCGGTGGTCCCACTGCTCGCGGAACGCGCACGGTGAGACTATGCTCGTTCGACGCGCGCAGGCTAGGACTATCCGGCTGCCACCAGTAGGAGTTGAGTCCCGCAGGTCTGGAGGATTGAAAGGAAAGAAGCTAATGGATGAGATGGAAGAGGGAAAGCAGAGGTTTCTGCAGGTGGTGAAGGGGATCGATGCGACGGTGCAAGTCGTCATCCCTGTGACACCGTCGAACAGTATGTTTCTGATTTCTCTGACGAAAGGGCCAAATCGCAAGTTCATCACGGTGCCGGAAGACGACATCATCGATCTCCCGAATGAAGCCAGCATCCTGACGAAGGTCACGAAAATGGTCAAAGACGCCATCGCAGCTTTGTGAATTTGTCTGTGCCATAAGCTATCAGCGATAAGCCATCAGCTCCCGATATGAAACAGCTCCTCCCAGGTTTCTGGCAATGGTCCTGGTTCTCCGAAGAGAAGCAACTCGACTTCAACGGGCTGTTTCTCGTCGTGGGTGAACACAAGATTCTGATCGATCCTCCGCCCATGGTGGGAGAGGATCAAGCGTTCGTTCGTCGCAATGGCCCAGTCGACTATATTATCGTGACGAACAGAGACCATGCGCGTGAAGCCGGTTCGTGCCAGGGGACGTTTAATTGCCAATTACAAGTTCCTGAGGCTGATGCCTCGCAAATGGAGCTCAAACCGACGAAGACGTATAAAGATCAGGAGTTGCTGCCGGGCGGTCTCTGGGTGGTTCATCTCAAAGATCAGAAGTCCCCCGGTGAATCGGCGCTCTTTATTCCCCAAGGGAAGGGTGTGTTGATCGTCGGTGATGCCTTGATCGGAAAGCCGGCCGGATCGGTCTCAATGTTGACAGCTGAAAAATACGCCGATGCCGGCAAGGCTCGCGAGGGGTTGAGACGGCTGCTGAAGTATAACTTTGACACTTTGCTGGTCGGCGACGGGACGTCCATCATGACCGATGCAAAAGCGGTCGTCGAACGGGCGCTGCAATAGGTTGGCGCGATGCCGCTGCGAAACGGACTTTCAGAAGAACTGAATCGTCAGGGCAACGAACATTTCGGGCGCGGGCACTACACCGACGCCTATGCATGCTACGCCAAGGCGCTGGAGTGCGATCGCATCACCGGCGATCGACGGGCGCTGGCGGCGACGCTTGGCAATATGGGAAATATCTGCGCCGTCAGCGGACGTCGTGAAGCGGCTCAGAATTACTATCAGGAAGTGCTAGAGTTGCAAAAAATCCTCGGCGACGAAAAGGGGATCGGTACGACGCTCGGGAATCTCGGCAACCTGCGCGCGGATGCCGGCGAGTGGGATCGGGCGCGAGCGTACTATCTTGAGGCGCTGGATCTGATGACCAAGACGCATGATGAAGCCGGTAAGGCCGTGCTATTTTCCGATCTGGGCCTGGTCGCTCGCGAAACGAAGCAGTTTGACGAGGCGTTGAAGTATTACGAGCAGTCGTTGGTTTTGATGCGGCGATTGGGCAATCAAGGCGGAGTTGCCGATGCCTGGCGTATGATGGGCCGAACATTCCTGATGCAGCAACGATACGAGGATGCGATTGCCTGTTGTCAGACCAGCCAATCCATTGCCGAGCGGACTCGCGACGAGCTTCGAGTCGGCGGTGCCCGCTATGTGCTCGCGCAATGTCACGAGGAGATGGGGCGGCTCCGGGAAGCGGCCGATCTGTTAGAGCAGGTTGTCGCGATGGACCGGAAATACCAGTTGCCGAAACTGGAAGAAAATACGAAGCGCTTGGAAGACTTGCGCGCCCGTCTCGCAGGTGAACCATCCGGAGCGCCTCAGCGCCGGAGTGCGACGTGAGTTCGTCTGGTTCCACCGATTGGGCCGACGTACGTGCCGCGCTGAAAAAGAGCGTCCCGCAGTTCTATGAGTTGGAACCAGGCGGAGCCCTGGCGCTTGATTTGGGGAATGACGGATGGCTGTTGGAAGTCCGCCCGGACGGGCAGCTGCTCTGTCAGTACGGCGTCTCGATGGAGGACGTGAAGAGCTTGATGTCCGATGGAACGCCGGAAGATCTGGGAACTGACGAAATCGCCAAGCAGGCCAAATACTTTATTCAACCGGCAGTCGCGAAATTCCGTCCACTCCTGTTGCAGTCCGGGTTCGCTGAAGAAACGGAGATGAATGACGAGTACGTCGCCGTGACGTTCCAGCGGTCCGTCGATTTTCAAAACCTGTCGAACGTGCAAGGGCTTGTCCAGTGGTGCCGCCGCTCGATCGGAGCCGGCTCGTGACCGGCATTACGACACCAATCCGCAACTTTGAAGAGTTCCGAGACGCATTGGCGGCCTATCGATTGCCACGGGTGATCATTGCCGGACTTGAACTTGAGTTGTTCACAAAGATCGGCGACAAGACCTGGACGATTCCTGACCTAGCGAAGTGTTTGCAAGTGAGTGAACGGGGGCTGTCCATCCTCTGTCGCAATTTGGCGATGGCAGGTCTCTTGATCAAGAAGCGGACAACGTATCGAAATAGCCGGTTGGCAGCCACCGTGTTGAACGCGAATCATCCCGCGTACCGCGGGAGCTATCTCGACCTCTTGAAAAATCATTGGGCCGATTGGGCGAGGCTCGTCGAATCCATACGGACGGGATCGCCGTTGGATCAGGATGTGCCGGAAGAGCCGGACTACCGTCGCCGTTTTACGTGGGCGATGCATGACCGGACTCTGGACGTAGCTCCCAATATTGCGTCGCAGGTTTCGTTGCGTGGTGTGAGAACCTTGTTGGATTTGGGTGGCGGCCCGGGCACCTTTGCGATGGCATTTCTTTCAAGGAATCCCCATCTCCAAGCCACGGTCTGCGACCGTCCTGACGCGCTGGAGGTCGCCCGGGAAATTGCCGCTACGCACAAAGCCGGCCGCCGGCTGTCCTATCTTCCTCTCGATCTGATGAAAGAAGAGATCCCGGGGACATTCGACGTCATCTGGTATTCCAACGTCCTACATATCTATTCACCGGAAGAAAATCAGGGTCTGTTCAAACGGGTGCATGCGGCACTAAATCCAGGCGGGAGGCTGATCATTCAGGATGCCTTTCTGCACGACCGCGAAGGGCTGTTTCCGGAAGAGGCCAGCCTCTTCGCCGTGACCATGCTACTTTTTACCGAAACAGGCAATACGTACTCGGTCAGGGAGACCAGCGATTGGCTGAAGCAGGCCGGGTTCACCGCCATTCGGATGCTTCGGATCAAGAAGGGGCTCGAGGATTGGAAGGGCGGGATCCTGGAGGGGAGAGTTCCTGTGAAACATGCAAGAAGGAACGGCCGCCCATCAAGATCAAGAAAAAATTGGCGAGCCCGCTAAGGCTGCTCAGTATCACAGCGGACATCTCTCCGTCCGGATGCGTCGCGATACTCACCAGCGTGGCGAGATCGAGCGCCAAACCGATCGTGCCATAGACCACGCAGGCCATCGCCGACCAGCGCCAGGTCATCCAGACCGGGCCGATTAAACCGATAGGAAGCAGAATCAGAAACACTGTCCAGATGACCTTAGTCGGACTGCTCGCCGCCTGACCATGCGTCAAGAACAAGATCGCTAGTCCGATGAGACCGAGTCCTCCTAGCACAATCACAAGCTGGAGCCGGTGAGGCATGGTGGGACTATACTGAGAGCACCCGTCCTCAGCAAGCGCTTGGTTGAGTGTGTAGGCTCTAGGGTACGCGATGACCGAAGAACGTCGTTCAACATCGGCTAATAGTGTCCTGGTTTACGACGGTCAGTGCCGCCTCTGTGTGACGGCGAAGGAAGGGCTTGCACGATTGGGAATACAGGATGAGGCAAAAGCGGTTCGCCTGATTCCTTATCAAAGCGAGGAGGCGAAGCGTGCGCTGGGGGCTGCCTACCGTCCAGGGCGTCCAGACGTGGCGTTTCTGGTGCGACCGGATGGGATTATTCAGGAAGGGCTCGAGGCCTTTCTCCCCCTCCTCCCCGGGTTGAAGGGAGGACGGTTTCTTGCGACCATTCTCTCCGTCCCATTGGTCAAGCCAGTGGCCTATCTCATCTACCGCCTGGTTGCCCGCTACCGCTACTCTCTATTTGGCGAAGTCCCTTACACCGATCCCAGCGAACCTATTGAAAAACGACGCCCTGATCGGGGTAATTCCGCACGTTGAGCTGAACCTTCCCTTGTCTGCGTTTAGCTCCATTTGATCAATTCCGTTCAAATATGCCCCCTCTTTTGGGGGGAATCTTCCTACACTGGGGAATTTACCCTTATAGCTGGCCCACTTCAGAATGGAGGCGACACAGGGAGGGTTCTGTATGCGAGTTATTCGTTGGATCTGCGGGCTGATCCAAGCCATGAGAGCGCCGATTCTTTCCCCAGTTCGGAGCGCGCAGGCTCAGCCCAAACATCAACGAAATAGACGTTCACACTATTCGATCATCAGCGGGCTTCTCATGAGCGGGCTAGCCATCCCTGGGGTGGCCTGGAGTGGAGATCTTTCAGGAGCCGATCAAGTTGAATTTCATGCCTCCGTGCGTCCTGTCGTCGCGGCCGGGTTTGGGTTTCAGAACGCGGATAGTTCGACGATTACCGTAAAAACGTACGATGCCCTGACTGGGGAGGTTCTCTCGAACGAGTCGTACGACCTGCACGTCAAAGAAGAAGGGACAACCTCGTCTGGGCAACCGCGCGAGCGGATATTTGCCGGAGGAGTCGGCTCGGGGACAGACGGGCTCTCGGATTTTACCTTGCGAGTCTATGATGCCGCGACGGGGAAATTTCTCTGGGAGGGACGATTGAACCTCTCCGTCACCGACGATGGATCCGGTTCCACCTATCGTGTCGTGGCCCATCTGCAGCCACAAACTTCAATGAGCAGGATACACCACGTTGAACGTGCGAGTGGCCAGCCGTCGTTCTTATTGCGGGCCATCGATCCCGTAACGGGACAGCTCGTCTGGGCGGATCAGTTCTTGGCTGGACGCGGAATAGTCCCGAGGATCGAGCGTGTCTCCGAAGCGGCCGCCAATCACTGGCAAGGTCCCATGGTAGGGTTCAAGAATTTCGATTTCCGAATTCGAATGTTCGACGATCACAATCGACAGATGTTATGGGAGGATGCTATTGTCCCCACCGACGAGACTGGAGATTTGTCACTGGGACGTGATAGCGAAACCGAAATGCTGCCGGGCTGGGCCAACGGTCGGAACAGCGCGAGGAAAGACGTAATTCGTTTTGACGGATTGCTGCGCTCGGTTGCGGAGATGATGCGAACCGCTCTACTCTAACCTTTCTTACTCCGCTCGTGTAAGTGCTCCATCCACCGAGCTTGAAACTGTTCGTAGGACAACGACAGTTGCGACTGCATGGCGGCCGGCAGGGCTTGTTTCGCTTTCAGGTGTGACAGAAGTTCGTGCACGCGGTGCATGCCGTAGCGATCAATCATGTACTGGACGGCTGAGTACGCTTCGAGATAAGCAACCGACGCCGCGTCTTGCGGAAGTCCACCCCAGGTACCCTCGAGCATCGTTAAGGGAATCGCGGTAAAGTTTTGTCGCCGCAGTTGGTCGATGTCCTCCCACCGATCTGCTGAAAGCGTCATCGCTAGTCCTTCGTTAAGCCACGTCGGTATCGCGGTCGCATTGAGCCCGAATTGATCGTGGAGCAAGGCGTGCACAAACTCGTGTCGCAGGACCCGCCGTAACCAGGCCTGGTCCGTCAAGGCTCCTTGGGTCGGTACTTGGATGCGGCCGAGCACCGGATCGTACAGTCCGTCGGCCCAAGCCGGGCTGCCCGTCGCGGTTTGGAACGACTCTGCTGCATGCAGGACGACGACAATGGGTTTCGAGGGGAAGTGATTGAGCCTCTGCCCGATCTCGCGATATGCATCTTCCAAAATCTCGAGGACCGCCGTCCACGTATCCTGGTCGGCATCTCCATCGTATTTCACGGTGAAGTGCGTGCTCTCCCGGCTCCTCAACCGTTGTTCGAGCTTTCCGGTCTGACGGACTTTGGCCGTGACCGTCCTGAGATAGGATTGAACGCCGGGATCTTTGCCGGCTCTGTCGGCGGCAAGATCGAGATGATGCGCGGCTTCCTCCAGCCGATTCTGTTCCTGGAGCACATCCGCGAGTGCCACATGTGGGAATGGTTCGTTGGGTGCCAGCGCAATCAGTTTTTCCAGATACTCAGGCGTCATCGTCGGGTCGCGGAGTTCCCAGTAGGCGTGGGCGAGGTTGAGCTGGATCGTCGGGTTTGTCGCGTCCAGCGAAGCCGCCTTTTTGAAGATCTTCACCGATGAAGCGGTGCCGCCGAATTTTTCCTGCTCGATACCCAGATTGTTCCAGAGTACGGCGATGTAGGGACGAGACTTTTCGTTCGACACAAGCCAGGAGGGGAGATCATCGAGTTTTCCCTCGGCTTCCTTGAGGTTCCCCTTTTCGATCTCATCGCGAATGGCTTCCAGCAATTCATGGCCTTTGGTGTCGGGCACCGATGTTTGTTCGATGACTCGCGTCTGTTTGGGCTCGGGTACCGGGGTTTCGCGAGGTGGTTCGGGAACTGCCTCGGACCGAGAAGGGGCGAGCTGTTCGGGCTGTGGGGGAGGCGGTGCCGGGAGATAGGTGGGCTTCAGCCAGGCATGGTACACAATAAAGAGTCCGAGCACGCATGCCACATAGAACAGTGTCTGGGAGATATTGCGCCGGTACATGCCCATTCCTCCGCGTGTTGAGTGTAGCACCGTAGGTATCCTCGACAAAGAATTCTAAGGAAACCGGCATACCGGATTCAGCGGACGGCCTCGTTGAGCGGAGGAGAGGCCTGTGATACGATCCGAGCACGACATGTGGCGCTCGTCCGAGCCCAAACCCACCGGTCCTTTTCAACAATGGCTGGACCGTGTTTCACGTCCGATCGACTTTGCCAGCCGGGATGCGTTTGCCCATCTCCCCACCGTAAAAAATCTCAATCGGTTTGTCTCCTCGCAAGTGGTCCAGGCGCTCTCTGACCGTGTTTACCCACGGGCAATTGAAACGGCCTTACTCAGGTTGCGCGAATTATTCGCCGAGGACCGCCAACGGCTTTCTCCGATCGAGCAACAACGACGGCTGCGGGAAGCCGCGACGATTCTGAGTACGTTGCGGGCGGCTGCGCAGGACCCTGCTCACGCGTGGAATGAGCCACAGGATGTGGTTGCGTCTTCGCCGGCGGGACGCGGGTATGTCTCGAACGAATTGTGGAAGGTCCCGATTCGATTCGCGAAGGGGGTCGGTCCGCAACGAACAGCGCTCTTAAACCGCATGGGCATTGCGACCGTTGAGGATGCGCTATGGACGGTGCCCTGGCGATATGAAGATCGGTCGGTCATCACGCCGATCGGACGTCTCGCGGTCGGGGCGCAGGCGTCGATCTGTGGAACAATCGTTCACAGCAAGGCGAAACGCGCACGGCATCGGCGTCTTTCCATCCTTGAGGTGACGGTGGAGGATGAAACAGGGGCGATCCAGATCCTGTTCTTCAATCAACCGTACCTCGAGCAACTGCTTCCCGTGGGCACCCGTGTGATGATGACCGGTCGAGTGGTCGTCGGCGCGCGAGGATGGATCGACCGCCGCATGGAAGTCTCGCAGTACGAAGTGTTGGGCGAAGATACCGAATCGCCGTTACATGTGGGCTGCATCGTACCGATTTACCATGAGACAAAGGGTTGGACTTCGCGGCAGATGCGGGTGCTGATCCGAGGGTTGCTCGACCTGCATGCAGGAAGTCTTCAAGAAATCCTGCCGGTCCCGCTGCGGGCCCGGTATCGGCTTCCGCCTATCCAACATGCGATTGAAGACGTGCATTTCCCGAAAGCCGGGACGGATGGGGGTCAATTGGATCGAGGCCTGACGCTGGCGCACCGGAGACTCGCGGTTGAAGAATTGTTTCTGCTGCAGCTGGCCTTAGCCTCACGGCAACGGGTCGTGAAAGAAGAAGTGAAAACAGTTCGATTCGGCGCTCACACGTCGCTCTTGGCGAGGCTGGTTCGATTACTGCCATTCCGTCTCACCCCGCCACAGGAACGGGTGATCGATGAGATTCGACAGGATATGGTGTCCACCCGCCCGATGAACCGGTTGATTCAGGGCGATGTCGGATCAGGAAAAACCGTCGTGGCTCTGCATGCGATGGTGGTCGCGTGCGGGTCCGGTTATCAAGCGGCGTTGATGGCGCCCACGGAAATTTTGGCCGAGCAGCATTATCGAAACATGAAAGGCCTTCTGGAGTCGCTCGGCCTGACCACGGTGCTGGTGACAGGCGGAGGACGAGCGGCGACCCGGAAAGTCGTGCGCGAACAAGTGGCCTCCGGAAAAGCCCATGTGATTATCGGGACTCATGCGCTCATTCAGGAGGGGATCGCATTTGCAAAGCTCGGGCTCGCGGTTATTGATGAGCAACATCGGTTCGGGGTGTTGCAACGGAAGACCCTGATTGACAAGGGATATCGGCCGGACGTGCTCGTGCTGACGGCTACGCCGATTCCACGAACGTTGGCCATGACGGTCTACGGGGATCTCGATGTGTCGGTGATCGACGCGATGCCGCCTGGTCGAAAACCGGTTCGCACTTGGCTGTTCGGCGAGGCGCAGCGTCGACGGGCGTATCAGATCGCACGCGACGAGTTGCGAAACGGCCGGCAGGTCTATGTGGTCTATCCCCTCGTTGAGGAATCGGAAAAAACAGACCTCCAAGCAGCAATCCAAGGTGCTGGGCGGCTCCAGGAGGAAGAGTTTGCCGACTTCCACGTCGGTTTGTTGCATGGGCGGCTCAAGTCCGACGAGAAGGAACGGGTGATGCTGTCGTACAAGCGAGGTGACATTCAGGTTTTAGTCGCGACAACGGTGGTGGAAGTCGGAGTCGACGTGCCCAATGCCTCCGTCATGATGATCGAACACGCCGAACGGTTCGGTTTGGCTCAGTTGCATCAATTGCGCGGACGAGTGGGACGGAGCGGACATCAATCCTATTGTTTTCTCATGGCATCAACAGGGGCTGTATCGAGGTCGTTCAAGGCCAAATCGGCTGGTGACTCCGCCACAGCCTCCCGAGAGCGACTCGAGGCGCTTGTCCGGTCGAACGATGGGTTTGTGATCGCGGAAGAGGACTTACGGATTCGCGGGCCCGGCGAATTCTTCGGGTTTCGCCAATGGGGTATGCCAGAGTTTCGTGTCGCCAACTTGATCCGCGACGCCGACCTGCTCCAACAGGTTCGCCAGGAAGCGTTTGCGCTCTTGCGACAGGATCCGCACTTGAAGGCGCCCATGCATCAAGGATTGCGCGAGGCCATGGTGCGGAAGTGGGAAAAGAAGTTGGATTTGGGATCGGTGAGTTAATTAATCGGGCGAGGGGGACTGTATAATCCTATCTCTAGCCCCTCGCCTCTCGCCCTCAGCCAGATGGTGACATGGGATTACTGCAACGGTTAAAGCACGATTTCAAAGCGGGACTGGCGACGCTCCGTCTCGGGACGGCCCAAGCGGCCAATCGGGCCTTAGAGGAAACGGAATTACTGCGACTCCGTCTCGAGGTCCGCAAGCTTGATCAGCAGCTTGGAGACCTCTATCGAGACGTCGGAGAGCGAGCGGTAAACTTGCGAGAACGAGGGGAGCCGGCCGAGCGACTTTTGCAAGATACGGAGCTGGCACGGTTGGTCAGAGAGGTGCAGGAGTTGAAAGAAACTAGAAAGAAGCTAGAGGCCGACATGGACGACATCCGGGCCGGATTGTAATGCCACAGTGAGAGAGGCGAAACCGATAAGGCTTGCCGGGGTCGACATAGGAACACTCACCTGCCGGTTGCTCATCGCCGATCTTCCCGTTGGCGGACGACTGGTGGAACTGCACTCAGATCGCCGCATTCTTCGCCTCGGCGAAGGGGTTGATCAAGCCAAGACACTCAGTGAAACCGCCATGGGTCGGGTTATCGCTTGTTTACGCGAGTGGCGGGAGGTGATCGAGACCTACCAGGTTAACCGCTGCATCGCGGTGGCGACGAGCGCAGTGCGGGATGCGGGCAATCGAGCCGAGTTTCTCGATCGCATCAAACGCGAGGCCGGTTTCGAGGTTGAGATCATTACTGGTGCAGAAGAAGCCAGACGAACATTGCTGGGGATTCGCTCCGGATTGCCCGATGGCGTCACCGAAGTGTTGGCGCTGGATATCGGCGGCGGCAGCACAGAGTTCATCCTGGATCGTCCAGGGCATAAACCGATCGTGCGGTCGATCAATATCGGAGTCGTCCGCCTATGCGATCGAATTATTCGTCATGACCCGCCGACTGACGAGGAAGTGCGACAGGCGCGCGAGTGGGTCGCGCGGGAAACCAGAGCCGCAATTGTCGATATGGGCAATTGTCATGGTGCGACGTTCGTTGGGACGGCCGGCACGATCACCAGCCTCGCGGCCATGGCACAGAAACTTCCTGCCTACGAACCGGCCAGGATTCACAACTACACACTCGACTTAGATACCATTCGAGAATTAGAACAGGCGCTGCTCAGTAGGAAAAAAGCTGACCGTGTCGGCTTACCCGGTCTCGAAAGAGGCCGCGAAGAGGTTATCGTTGCCGGTGCGATCATTATCCAAACAGTGATGGAGACGCTTGGACTGTGCGAATGCCTGGTCAGCGACCTGGGGTTGCGTGAAGGGGTCTTGATAGAACTGGCGGCAAGGATCTCAGAATCATGAACAGACTGATTGCTGAACGTTGACGTCTGGCAACTTCCTCGCTCACCGCTGTGAATACCACCGAAACCCTTTGCTCTCGGTATAAGTAGGCTTCGGGGGGCCGCCCGGCTTTTCCAGTAACAACACTTTGAAGTCAATCAGTCCGAACCAGGCTGGGTCTGCGACGTCGTGGTAGTGCGTGCCTTGCAGCTTGGGCAGCATGTCACCGAGTGCTTGTTTCAGTTCGTTTTCGGTGTACGCACGGACGGTGAAGGGCTTGTTCATGGCTTGGCAAAATCGTTGAATGGTATAGGCCGCACCGGTGCAGAGCACTTTCGTGTCGGGCTTCATGCCTAAGAACTGGGGCAGTGAGAGATAGCGCTCTTGAAAGCCGAGCCAGCGGACAGCCTGGCGCAGATGGCTGTACTGCACCTCGTATTCGGTATGGCCCGGGAGCTTCACCGGCGCCGGCCAGCCTTCTTCAATGCCAAACTCCGTCAGGAAAGCCCGTCCACCCGGTTTGAGGACGCGCCAGAGTTCTGCAACGAAACGAATCGGTCCCAAGTTGAAGATGACGTCGTCTGGAAGATCGGCTTCGAGCGGCAACCGCAGCCGTCTGATCCAGTCCAACGCTTCTTGATGCTGTGCGGTCGCACCGGTTCCCGAGAGGAGTTCACTTTTGCTGAGTTTCACCGGCGTCATATCGGCCATGTTTTCGTTGTCGATCACGAGATCGACCGAATTGTCGCCGAACGGCAGCTGCTCTCCATTGGCCCTGGTGCCGATCCCGCTCCACCCGCCTTCTTTTGCCCGCTGGGTCTGGAGCTTCAAGAACGGGTGTGTGATATCGAGCGACACATATTTCATGGCCTGTCGTTCAAACGGCAATAGTTCCTTTGCCATCTCTCGCGCTATATAGCCGAGTCCCCCGCCCACTTCGAGTATGATTTTCGGTTTGGGGTTGAACCAACCGAGCTTGCGGAGTTGCTGCATGAGAAGCCGACCATAGGTGAGTCCGTTGAGAGCGTCGTTTGGTTCCCGGAAAAGGTGTGAGACGGTGGTTTCAATCAAATCGAAGTGTCCGTCGTCCTGTGCACTGTCGCTCAGTTCATGGCGGTGAAACTCTTCGAGGTGCTCCTCGCCTTCGAATCCTTCCTGGCCGGACCAGCCTTCCCGGATTTGTTGCAGCAGCACGTCCCACTTGGCCTTGTGCCGATGGCCGCCAGGCGGCTCCGCGCCGAAGTAGCAGAGAGAATAGGTGGGGAGGGCCCAGCGTTCCAAGTACCACTTGCCGGTCTGCCCGTCCGGTCCGCAAATGCGGGCGCCATATTTCTCGAGCAATGCACCAACGGAGATGTGGCCGTTCATCGATTTCAGCATATCTAGGCCGGTTCGATTGAGTCGGACCACTGGCAAGTTATCGTCGAGAGGCGCAAACCACCATTCGTCGTCGCTGTGCTGAAAGGCGACGAGGTCGGGAATGTGCCAGGCCAGGAGTGCGCGGGTCTCTCTGGTCAGTTCGAGCGGTTCATGGACAGCAACGGCTGGTTTCATGGCGGACCAACATGATCGAGCGCCGAAGCCTACACGAGTGATCCATTTCCCCGCAAGGAGGTGTGTGTTGGTATATTTTGGCTGGTGTCGTTTGTTTGGTCTATTTGGTTCGTGTCGTGCTTTTGGTCCGATGAACGAAATGAACCAGGCAAACGAAATAAACGAGACAAACCGAGAAACGAGAGCTAGAGCTGAGAGGGGTTGGCGGAGTCCGTCACAGTGATCACGCCGTGCATGATGGGATGGATACGGCAAATGTAGGGATACCGCCCAGGTGTGAGACTGGGAATGGTAAAGGTGCCGTTCGGGAGAACCACTCCGGAGTCGAATGCGCAAGCCTCTCCGTCTTCCAGGCAGCCTTGATGGGTAATGGTGTGTTCAGTCGGGGTGGGATTGTCCCACCGAATCGCCATGTGGCTGGAGACCGTCACGGCCTTCGGCACGAAGTAGGGCGATCCGTTCTCAATGGTAATGAGAGTATACGGCGCTGTGGCCTCCGTCGGCCATGCTCCCATTAAAATTGCGCTGATTGTCGCTACCACGAAGAAGGTCTGTCTCATGGATTAGTCAATACTCCCTTAGTTATTTGAGCCACAACCCCGACCAAGAATTCTGAGAATCGTTGCATTATTGGTAATCATTCTACCATGCGAGTCAACCGTAAAAATTGGCCAGCTTGTGAGAGGTTTTGAGGGAGATATCCCCTTGACCTCATGAGAGGATTATACGATCCTCGCCCCCTATGGCCTGGCTCACAAAAATCTTTGGTTTCATCATGCGCGTGTCGTGGTGGAAGGGGCCTTTTGGTCTCGTCTGCGTCTTCCTGCTCGTTAGCGCGCTTCCAGCCAACGCCTTTACCCTCTCGAGTCCCAAGCCAGGAGCAGTCGTGTCTTCTGGTCAGGCTCTTTCCGTATCGATCGAGGCGAGGAATGATGTCAATCTTCTGGGGGTCAAATTCTATTGGTACCGCTCTGATCAAGAACCAATTGCTTCTCATCAGGCCGTTCCAGTTGCATTTACTCAGACCGTGGGCGCCGCACCGTATACAGGAGTGATTCCGGTTCCGGCTGACGGAATAGGGGTTATGCGCCTGCTCGCTATCGGGGAAGTAACGAGGGGGCGGTTCGGGGGGCACGAGGATTTTGATGAGGTACTCGTGACCGTTCGACCCAAAGCTGCCTTGACTGTGATCGAATTCGCCGTGGAAAAACCCTGGCGGTTGAATACCATCGGCAAACGAGTTCCGATACCGGCCGTGGGACAGTTCGCGGACGACGGAGTCAGGCCGCTGAGCGGGCCCGGTACAGAGAGTGAGTTTTGGTCCTCTGATGAACAGGTGGTCTCGGTTGATCCGGAAGGGATGGTCCAGGTGAAGGGGAACGGCAGGGCCGTTGTGACGGTGAAGAATCGTGGGAAGGAAGGCAAGCTTACGGTGCTCGTCGAAGCGGAAACGAGCCCGAACCACGAACCGGTGGCGCGTGTGCCGGCAGAACTGACCGTCAAGTCGGGCCACCTTGTGGTTCTTGACGGGATTCAAAGTCGGGATCCCGACGGCGATCCGCTCCATTATGAATGGAAACAACTCCGCGGGAATAAGGTCGCGCTGTTAAACAGCAACGAAGCCAAGGCGACTTTCATGGCGCCGCCCGTGATGCAACGGCGGCAATTTCAATTCTCACTCCAAGTGACCGATATGGCAGGCCCGGACACCGTAAAGGGAGCCGACAGCCGACCGGCGATGATTTCGGTATGGGTCGAACCCTAGTACACGAAACGCAGTAATAACGCAGGGGTTCTGCCCTGGTTGCATGAACCTAGAATTTCATGCTAGATGGTGCCCCGGATAGTCCTCTTGTATGCGAGGACGACAGGAGGGGAGACAATCGATGGCCAAAAAGAAAAAGAAGGCAGCGAAGTCGCGCTCGGCACGAGCGGGCAAGAAGGCGGCTGTAAAGAAAAAGAGGACAAAGAAAGCCGCCGCCAAAGCGAAGCGGAAACCTGTTTCGAAAAAGAAAGTTGCGGCAAAGAAGCCGTCTCTTCAAGCCAAAGCCGCAGGAGCACCGGTTAAAAAGTTCGTGCCGTCTTCCGAGGAGGAAACTCCCAGGCAGAAAGTCATTGCGAAACCGGCACTCCCGCTGGAACCCAAAGACGAGGAGCTCGACGAAGAAATGGGCGAGGAAGAATTGGAGATGTCGGGTGAGGGTGAGATGGACGACGAGATGGAAGAAGATCTCTCACTGGACGACGAAGACGAGGATGTGGATTACCTTGAAAAGTCCGAAGATCTGCTCGACGATTCCGACGACTACCGCACGCATTAAGTCCGTCTGTCCCACCGGTTGCTTCTTTCCTTCACGAGTACCATGAGTCATTTCCTGTTCATCGCCGGAGCCTTGCGGGAGCGGAGTTCGCAGGAAAGCGCAGAGGTACAACTTGCTCACGGTCTCTGGGGTCTTTGCACGTCACTAATCAAGGAGAATCTTGAGACCTTTCTTCAGCCCCATTCCTTCGGACTCGTCTATGTGCTCAAGGTCGGTCTCTGCGCCGAGTTTCAGATTCGTTCTCCCGTCCTGCCCTTCCGTGATCTTGACGAGCTTCTCAAAGACGACCTGAAAACCGAGGCTCGATTCGGTTTTGTACGCGTGAACGTGACGCGTCGGTGGATGTCGTCACCGCAGGAGAGCCAGACGATTCTGCAATCAGTGCTGAAGATTCCCGATCAGGCGGAACTGACCCGTCGTCTTGCGTTAGGCATGCATCGGCTGACTGAGGAGGAGTATGCCGCGATCGTCCGAGGGATCGGGGAACCGGCGAGCACAGGCTAAATGCGTTGGCCCGTCATGAGTTGATAGGCTTCGTCGATCGTCTCGACTTCTTTCACGGTCACGTTCAACTGAAGAGCCAACTCGTTCAGGTTCCACCGTTCATTATAGATTTGTCCGCGTGGAACCAGAATGGTGCGATATCCTTCGCGTGCGGCGGCACGCATTTTATCCGGAATGCTTCCAACGAACCCAATCTTTCCCCCAGGCTCGAACGTGCCAGTGAGAGCAATGCCGCGCTGAACTTTGTCTCCCTTGAACACAGCGATGAAGCCGACGGCCATGGCAGCACCGGCGCTCGGGCCGTCGGTGCCGGTGGGGGCATAGGCGACTCCGGCCACGGTGATGGTTCCGCTGTGTTGTATGGACGGGGTCCTTTCAATGGCATAGGAGAAAGCCTGGGACATTGAACCCAAGTGAGTACTGCCGAGTCGGATCCGACCCGCTATCCACTGCAACTGGGCCGGGTCAGGTTCCGGCTTTTTGTCCCACCACATCAAGAGCACTTCAAAAGCGCCGAGATTGTTGACTCCGACCGCGGCCAAGACCGGCAACTCGACGACATTGTCTGCGAAGAGTGATGCCGGAGTACTGCACGCGAGAGTTAAGAGCATGGCGAGGATGATCGAAACCTTGGTTCGCATAGCGACCGTTCGCATGAGATGAAGGAAAGTCAGAAGAAGATTCTGATCTCAGGTACGTAGTCTACCAAAGCTTATCGTGACGTCCAGCCTGACCACGGTTTCTGCCGCGCCTTCAACAGCCCGCATGACTCACGAGGGTTCGTGACGGGCCCCTCCCATCCCTCCCCCCCATGGCATGGGGAAGGGATGGGGTGCGAGACGGGTGCGCAGAGCCACGAGGGAGGAAGGCATCCTTGAAACAGTATGTCGACTGACCGAGTGGCGAGCCCACCAACATGCCTCAGAGTCGCATGCTGGCTTGTCGCAGTGGTGTATCGGCGGTTAGAGTAGAAGCCCTCGTGAAAAATGCGGGCTAGGGCATCCCGTGTGAAGGAGGGGTATGTTCATCCATCGACGAATTGGTCTTGTTATGGTGATTGCGGCCGTTTGGGGAGGGGTATTTGCAGAACGCGCGGGGTCCTGCGAAATCAAGGGCAGATCAACTCAAAACGATGCAGCGGTAATGCTTTCATTGAGCGCGGATTGCACGGATGCCGAGCGAGAAAAGCACGCCGTGGAGGCAGTCCAGATGATTGACGCGCTCAAGCGCGGTAAAGATGTCGATCTCTCCGGTGCAGTCATTCACGGGGACCTGTTACTTGATGCTCTTGTAGCCGGTCCTGTGCCTCAGGATCTCAAGGCAGTTGCGGCGATTGAGGGCAAAGAGATACGCGTGATTCAGGGCGTCGTGTCCATCGTCAATTCGATCGTGCACGGAGCGGTTCGACATCAATCCACTCAAGACCAGCTTGTTTTTCGATCTCCGGTGACCTTCTCGGGAACGCGTTTTGAGCAGACGGTGGACCTTTCGCGGTCGGTCTTTATGCATCCGGTCGTTCTGTCCGGCGCAATTTTTTTACGAGAAAGCTATTTTGTGCAGGCGCGCTTTCTCAGCGAGGTGGTCGCAGAGAAGACGGCCTTCGGTCCGCATACCCGCTTTCATCGGGCGCGGTTCCATGAACCTGTCACGTTTCAGCAGTCGGGCTTCAGCGGACTCGCCGAATTCCTTGAGGTCGAGTTTGAACGAGACACAAATTTTTCACGGACGTACTTCAAGCTCGGTACCGGCTTTTCCGGCAGCCGGTTCCGTGGGATGGCCAATTTTTCGGAGTCGCTCTTCGATCGCGAGGCCTTTTTCCCATTTGCGGTTTTTGAGGGCGATGCGTTTTTTCGGCGGGCGACCTTTCGATCGACGGCCGATTTCTCCAACGCGGAATTTCGCGGACAAGACGATTTCGCCAAAGTGCTCTTCGAGGGAGGTCCGGAATTTTCCGGTGCGAAGCGTACCGGCAGGGGGAAAGACCTGCTGGGGCTGGAGAGTCCGAAGATTCAATATTTGATCACGCTGTCCCTCCTGATCTTCAGTGCTCTGCTGATCGCATATTTGATCAAGTCGAAATAGCGCCGCCGTCGGTAGCTTCCACAAGTAATAGGTTCAGGCTTGCTCTGATCCCACCAAAGCTGGTATAAAGCGGCTTGTGGATAACGAGTTCGACGGAATGGAACAGGCAGAGCTGCCCTATCAGGTTCGGATCGACAATTTCGAGGGTCCGCTCGATCTGTTGCTCCATCTCATCAAGAAAAGCGAAATCAATATCTACGATATCCCGATCGCTCTCATCGCCAAACAGTACCTGGAATATCTTGAAGCAATGAAGGATCTGAACTTGACCGTGGCGGGAGAGTTTCTGGTGATGGCGGCGACGTTGCTGCAGATCAAATCCAAAATGCTGCTGCCGGTCGATGAAACGACCGAAGATGAAGAGGATGGTCCAGACCCGCGGGAAGAGTTGGTCCGCCGGTTGCTGGAATACAAGCAATTCAAGGATGCAGCGCGTCAGCTGGATGACCAAGGGCGGTTGTGGCGAGAGCTCTACAGCCGCGAACAGAGTCCGCCTGTCGAAACGGAATCGGATGAGCTCCCTCTCGAAGACGTCAGCCTGTTCGATCTGATGGATGCGCTCAAGGGAGTCTTCGAGCGCAATTCGGGAGCGCAATTGCTGGAGATCATCCCGGATAACCTGACCGTGCGGGATCGAATGAACGTCATCCTTGAGGCATTGGAGGGGCGGGACTCTGTGACGTTCAGCTCGCTGTTTGAATCATCGAGTCATCGGATGGTCATCATCGTGACGTTCCTTGCGCTGCTCGAACTGATCCGACTGCGAACAGCCCGGGTATTCCAAGCGGAAAACTTTGGTCCAATTTTGGTGTCGCGCACGTTTTCGCTCGTGCCCGATCCGGCCGAACTCGATGATGCGGAATGGAGGGGAGCATGAGCCTGACAGTAACCCAGGCGATGGATGAAATTTCGTACGTCGGTAAGGCGGTTGCGGCCGAGGATGTCCCCCACGGTAATGGACATGGCGAGGAGGTCGACCGGCGAGAACTCAGGGCTATTCTCGAAGCGGTGTTGTTCGTGTCATCGGAGCCGGTGCCGGTGGCTCGTTTGGTCTCGGTCTTGGGAGCGGTCAAAAAGGCAGACGTGGAGCAGGCGCTCGCGCAGTTGAAGCAGGAGCTTGAACAGGACGGCCGCGGGGTGCAGTTGGTGCAAGTGGCGGGCGGCTACCGCTTGATGACCAAACCCGACTATGCGCCGTGGATCAAGAAGCTCGAGAAGGCCAAGACGGTGCAGAAGTTGTCTCGGTCTGCTCTCGAATCCCTGGCGATCATTGCCTACAAGCAGCCCCTCGTCCGTTCGGAGATCGAGCAGATTCGCGGCGTGGAGACGTCCGGTGTTCTCCGGACACTCCTTGAGCGAAAATTGGTCCGCATCGTCGGCCGCAAGGAAATTCCTGGTCGACCGATCATGTATGGCACCACGAAGTTTTTCCTTGAGCATTTCGGTTTGCAGGATCTCTCCCAATTGCCGCCCCTACGTGAACTCAAGGAGCTCGGCGACGCCGAGCAGGCATTCTTACCGATGGAGGACGAGACGGGACACATGGGCGGTTCCATGTTGAGCGGGGCATCCGAATCCCCGGATCTGACTCTTGCCTTGGCCAGCCCGTTGCTGACAGAGCCGGTCGAACAGGCTTGACCCAACAAAATCTAGCGGTGGGGGCGGTCTTCACAGGCACCCTGTTCTAAGATTCAGTCTCTCCGGCACCTTCATTCCGATCATCATACGTCTGAGGGGGTGAGGCCCCGTTGACTCTCTTTCCAGTGCTTTGTTAGACTCCTCAATCCGATTCTAAGTCGTTGAAACTCGCTCAGTTCTTGGCACTGGGCGGTCTTAGCAACACGAGGCACCACCAATGGTCAAAGCATGGCTATATTATGATGAAATGTTTCGGTTCGGACGGTCCATCTTGCGGGCTGACGCGGTACAGGATGAATGGGGAGGCGGCGATTCAATTGCCGAGGCAGAAGAACTCCCACCGGCGCCGCAGAACCTGAAGGCAAAACCCGGTAACAGTCGAATCACACTCACCTGGGACGATGTCCCGGACGCGATGTACTACAACGTCTATTTCCAAACGACCAAAGGAGTCCAGATTAAGTTTTCCGAGCTCACACGCCCGATTGCCGGAGAAGAGGATTTCAAAGCCACCATCGGCGTGAAGAAAGACAAAGCGACCTGCATCGAAGGACCCCGTTCACCCTTCATCCATGACGATCTGGCCAACGGGACCTGCTACCACTATGTCGTGACGGTTGTGACGGCGAAGGGCGAAAGTCCGGAATCGCAGGAAGCAATGGCGATTCCTTCACCGTATCTCCTCGCGATGTGCATCGGTCAGGAAGGAGTCGACGACGGAGAATTCAGCTCGCCCACGGGCATCACCCTGGACAAAGACGGCAACATTTACGTTGCCGACACGGACAACCATTCCATCCAGAAATTCGATAAGACCGGGAAGTTTCTCGCTCGCTGGGGTGCGGAGCCGTCGTCTCAGGAAGGATCGTTTTATTACCCGCGGGGTCTCGCGATCGGGTCAGAAGACGTACTGTATGTGGCCGACAGCGGCAACAATCGGGTGCAGCGGTTTGATCTCGATGGCAACGTCTTGCAGGCCTGGGGAAAATTCGGCATGGCCTGGCGCGGGGCCGATATGGGCCGATTCGACGTGCCCTGGGGGCTAACGACCGACCAAGAAGGCAACCTCTATGTGTCGGATACGAGCAATGCCCGTATCCAAAAGTTCAAGGCAGACGGGACGCCGTTATTGAAGTGGGGACGGGACGGAAGCTTCGATGGCGCGTTCTTTTTCCCCCGCGGTATCGCCGTCGATTTTGTCGGCAATATCTATGTGGCGGATGAAGGGAACAACCGCATTCAGAAATTCGACACCCGAGGCAGCTTCTTGACGAAATGGGGACGGGAAGGGAGCGGTCCGGGACAATTCAAGTCGCCGTGGGGAGTGACCTGCGATGCATTGGGGAATGTGTATGTGGTCGATACCGGAAACCACCGCATTCAAAAATTCGACGGCAATGGAACATTTCTCTGTTCATGGGGAAATCGCGGCAGAACCGAAGGCCAATTGAACTTCCCCTACGGCGTGGCCGTGGACAAAGAAGGCTGTGTCTACGTGGTCGACAGTGGCAATAACCGCGTCCTGAAGTATGTGCCGACGGAAGAAGAGTTGAATCGCGGGAAAGACGAGGCGCCGAAGGGACAGGCGTTGAGTACAACTCCTCCGCCGCACAGCGTGGCAGGGAAAGCCGGGGATACGGAAACGTTCCTGAGCTGGATGGAGGTGCCCGGGGCTGTTTCATACAATCTGTACTTCGGCACATCGCAGGGCATCACGAAACAGACGGCAACCAAGATCGAGGGAGTGACCAATCCCTATACGCATACGGGACTTACGAACGATACCGCCTACTTCTACGCGGTGTCGGCGGTGTTCCAGAATGAGACCGAGAGCGCGTTGTCGAGGGAAGTCACGGCAACACCGGTTCTGATCGACATCACCGCTCCTCAGAATCCCTATGCGGTCATCAATCACGGCGCCTTTATGACGAATTCGCCCGAAGTCGTCGTCACGATTTCCGCCCACGACATCGATACCGGGGTTGGGGCCTATTTCATCTCCGAATCGCCGATGACGCCCATGGCAGGGACGCCGGGGTGGGTCGACGTGACGCCGGCGCTCAAGTTCGGAGCAACCATCCCCTTCATTCTGTCGCCGGGAGACGGGCAGAAAGTCATTTATGTCTGGTTCAAAGACGTTGGTGGGAACGTTTCCACGCCTGCCAGCGCGACCATTTTGGTCAATACCTCGGGTTATGTCTGCGTGGCCAAGTGGGGGCGTCCGGGCCGTGGGGCTTCGTTGCTGCACGGGGGGGAGTTCATGGCTCCCATCTACGGCCTCTCCGTGGACCAGCAGGGTTCTCTCTTCGTCGTGGACAACGGAAACAATCGTGTGCAGAAGTTCGACAATGCCGGAAACTTCATCATTCTCTGGGGCAACTTCGGTTCGGCGAATTCGAACTTCCACAATCCGAGCGGCGTAGCCTGCGACGGCAAGGGCGACGTGTGGGTCGTGGACACGAACAATCACCGCGTGCAGAAGTTCGACGGCAGACTGGGCGGCTACCTCATGAAATTCGGATCGCGAGGAAACGGCGAAGGACAGTTCAATTCACCCTGGGGCATCGCAATCGATCGGGTGCGCGGCTACGTCTACGTCGTCGATAGCGCCAACTTCCGTGTCCAGAAGTTCGATATGACCGGCGAGTTCATTATGTCGTGGGGGAGCTTCGGGAACGGTGACGGCCAGTTTTACTTCCCACGCGGGATCGCGGTGGATCAATCGGATGGGTCCGTCTACGTGGTGGATATGGGGAATCATCGCATCCAGAAGTTTGACACCAGCACGAACGTCTTGCCGCAGCTATTGACAAAGTGGGGCGGCAGCTCGGAGCCGGGCCATGCGAGCAGCGTTCTGGCGCAGGAAGCGGGACAACTCCGGTCTCCCTGGGGTATCGCGGTCGATGGAGCCGGGGACGTGTACGTGACCGATACCGGGAACCACCGGATTGAAAAGTTCGATAAGGAAGGAAACTTCATCACCCAGTGGGGTGGGTTCGGGAACGGCGACGGGCAGTTCAATTTCCCCTACGGGATTGCCGTCGATGCCAAGGGAAATGTGTTTGTCATCGACAGCGGCAACACCCGCGTGCAGCAGTTTATGCCGGCTGAAGAGGGCGGCGAACGACTCCAGGAAGAAGCAGAGGCGGCGGCGGAAATCGAAAAGGCGCAAGGAGCGTCAAAGATCTAAGTCACTCATCCGGAGGCGATGAAGGGACGCTATGTTGGAGCAAGAACCGCGGACTGGATTAACGTACGATGACGTCGTTCTGGTCCCTGCGAAGTCGCAGGTGCTTCCGAGCGAAGTCAATACGCACACACGCCTCAGTCGTCATATCCAGATCAACATTCCGATCGTCAGTTCCGCCATGGATACCGTCACGGATTCGCGGCTGGCGATCGCGATGGCCCGCGAAGGCGGGATCGGGATCATCCATCGCGTCTTGTCACCGGCCGATCAAGCCGCGGAAGTGGACAAGGTGAAAAAGTCCGAGAGCGGGATGATTCTGGATCCCGTCACGATTTCCCCTGAGCAAACGATTCGGGACGCGCACCAGTTGATGGCCAAGTATCGCATCTCCGGCATTCCCGTGACGAAAAACAAGAAACTGGTCGGCATTCTGACCAACCGTGATCTGCGGTTCGAAAGTCGTATGGAATTGAAGGTGTCTCAGGTAATGAGGCGGGACAAGCTCGTGACTGCGCCGGAGGGGACCAGCTTGGAAAAGGCCCGTGAAATTTTGCATGAGCATCGCATCGAGAAACTGCCCGTCGTGAACAAGCACTTCGAGCTCAAAGGCTTGATCACGATCAAGGATATCGAAAAGCGCATCAAGTATCCCACGGCCTGTAAGGACGGCCACGGACGGCTTCGCATCGGCGCGGCGATCGGGGTCGGGCCAGAGACGGAAGATCGCGTGGCCCAACTCAAGAAAGCTGGTGTGGACGTGATCGTGGTCGATACGGCTCACGGCCATGCTCAAGCAGTGCTGGACACGGTGAAGATGATCAAGAAGCATTATTCCGAGCTGGAACTCGTTGCTGGAAATATTGCGACGGCCGAAGCGGCGAGAGACCTGCTCAAGGCAGGAGTCGATGCGGTGAAAGTCGGTGTCGGACCTGGCTCGATCTGCACAACCCGCATTGTGTCGGGAGCTGGTATGCCGCAGCTGACCGCTATTGCGGATTGCGCCAAAGCATTGGAAGGCAGCGGTGTGCCGATCATCGCCGATGGCGGCATCAAGTTTTCAGGGGACATTACGAAAGCTCTCGCGGCTGGTGCCTCATCGGTCATGCTCGGTGGTTTGTTGGCCGGGACGGAGGAGTCACCGGGCGAGACCGTGCTGTATCAAGCCCGAACCTATAAAGTCTATCGCGGTATGGGATCGATCGGTGCGATGGAGCGTGGGGGTGGAGATCGTTACGGACAGGCCGGGCGTCAAGCCCAGAAGCTGGTGCCGGAAGGGATCGAGGGGCGCGTACCATACAAGGGACCCGTGTCGGCCGTGATTTATCAACTTGTCGGCGGTGTGAAATCCGGAATGGGGTACTGCGGGTGCAAAACAATTCCGGAACTGCAGCAAAAGGCTACGTTTATCCGTCAGACGGTGGCCGGCCTCCGCGAAAGTCACGTCCACGACGTGATCATTACGAAAGAGGCCCCGAACTATCGGATGGATTGGGAGTGATCGAAAGCTATCAGCTCTCAGCCGTCAGCTTTCAGCAAGACACAAATCATTCCCTCCTCGATTCAGATCTTGTCACAGGCAAGTGTGCAATTACCCGATCTGGTGCTTCGCTGATGGCTGAATGCTGACAGCCGAGAGCTATTTTCATGGAACTCTGGCACGATCGTATCCTGGTCCTGGATTTCGGTTCGCAATACACCCAGCTCATCGCGCGTCGAATCCGCGAGGCGCACGTCTATTCCCAGATCATGCCGTGCACCGTCCCGCTTGCGACCGTGCTGGCCTACCGTCCAAAGGGCATCGTGCTGTCCGGCGGGCCGTCGAGTGTCTACGACAAAAAAGCCCCATCGGTCACCAAAGAGCTGTTTACGCAGGGTATCCCGATTCTGGGGATCTGCTACGGGATGCAATTGGTGACGCACCTCTCCGGCGGGGAAGTCGCCAAAGCGTCCCACCGCGAATACGGTCGCGCCGAACTCACGATCGATGATCGATCAGACCTCTTCAAAGGCATCGGCGAGGGCGGCTCGACCATTGTCTGGATGTCGCACGGCGACCGGATCGAACGCATGCCGCCAGGGTTTCGCTCGATCGCGCACACGGGAAATTCTCCGATCGCGGCTATGCGGCGGCACGATGGGAAAGGCCGAATCTATTGCCTGCAGTTTCATCCCGAAGTGGCGCATACGCCGGAAGGCGCCGCGATTCTGCGGAATTTCGTGTACGGCATCTGCGGGTGCCAGCCGTCGTGGACGATGCAGTCCTATGTCGAGACCGCCGTGGAGGAGATCCGCAAACAGGTCGGGAACGACCAGGTCATTTGCGCGTTGAGCGGCGGCGTGGACTCCTCGGTGGCGGCTGTGTTGACACACCGTGCGATCGGCAACCAGCTGACCTGTGTGTTCGTCGATAACGGGGTGCTGCGAGCAGGGGAGCGCGATCAAGTCCAGAAGACCTTCGCGACGCACTTCAAATTAAATCTTCGTATGCTCGACCGAACGGACGAGTTCCTGGCCGGTTTGAAGAATGTGATCGATCCGGAGCGAAAGCGGAAGATCATCGGGCGGCTCTTCATCAAGAACTTTGACGCAGAATCGAAGAAGTTGAAAGGGATCAAGTATCTGGTTCAAGGGACACTCTATCCGGATGTAATCGAGAGCGTAAGTTTTAAAGGCCCGTCCGCAACGATCAAGACGCATCACAACGTCGGCGGCCTGCCGGCACGGATGAAATTAAAGCTGATCGAGCCATTGCGGGAGCTGTTCAAGGACGAGGTGCGGGTCCTGGGAAAGGAACTGGGGATTCCCGACGACGTCATCTGGCGTCAGCCCTTCCCCGGTCCCGGCCTGGCCATTCGTATTCTTGGGTCCGTTACGAAGGAACGGCTCACGATTCTTCGCGAGGCGGAAACAATCGTGGACCAAGAAATTCGTTCGGCTGGCTTGTATCGCGACATCTGGCAGGCGTTTGCCGTGTTATTGCCGATTCGTACGGTCGGCGTGATGGGGGACCAGCGGACCTATGAAAACGTGGTTGCCATTCGCGCGGTGACCAGCCTCGACGGCATGACCGCAGACTGGGCCAAGATTCCGAACGAGGTCCTGGGCAAGATGTCGAACCGAATCATCAATGAAGTGAAGGGTGTGAACCGGGTCGTGTACGATATCAGTTCGAAGCCGCCTTCCACCATTGAATGGGAATAAGGACGTGAGTCGTCATGCGTAATGTGTGAGGCGGAGAGTTGATTCCGCTTTTGCGCATCACGCGTCACGTGTCACGCATCACGCGATGTTCGTCAGACTGCAAAAATTGATCGCTGGGACCGGGATCGCGTCGCGACGAAAAGCAGAGACGTTGATTGCGGCCGGTCGAGTGACGGTCAATGGCAAGGTCGTGACCGAACTCGGGACGAAGGTCGATCCGGCTCGCGACCACGTGAAAGTGGACGGCAAACACCTGAGCTCGGCGCAGCCCTACGTCTACCTGATGCTGAACAAGCCGAAGCACGTCATGTCGACATTGGATGATCCCGGCGGTCGACCGACGGTGAAAGATTACCTCCGGGGCGTGAGTGTTCGGGTATTTCCCGTCGGTCGGTTGGACTTTGACAGTGAAGGGCTCATGCTGCTGACCAACCACGGTGATTTGGCGCAGGCACTCCTGCATCCCCGGTATCACGTGCCGAAGACCTATCTCATCAAGGTCAGGGGCGTGCTTACTGATGATGAGATTCGATCGTTGGAGCGAGGAGTGCAACTGGATGATGGCATGACCAGCCCGGCTCACGTGAAAAAAGTAAAGAAGGTCGAGCAAAACTCCTGGCTGGAATTGACGATCCGTGAAGGACGCAAACATCAAGTCAAACGCATGTTGGATACGGTGGGTCATCCGGTCTTACGGCTCATACGGGTGAAGATGGGGCCGCTGGTGTTGGGCAATTTGGAACCGGGAGAATTCCGGTTCTTAGAGGATCGTGAAGCGAATGCGTTGCGCGAATTGGTCGAGCGGCGGCAACAGTCAGTGCAAGAGGGAAGAGTCCCGACAGAGACCACGAAGCCTGCGCGGCGAAGAGGATGGACACGTCCCAAGAAGGTGACAGCGGCATGAAGATCCGAACACATCGGTGCGGAGAGTTGAATAAAACGCATGTCGGCCAAACCGTGGTTCTCAACGGATGGGTCCAGCGCCGCCGCGACCATGGCATGGTGATGTTCATCGACCTCCGCGATCGCACGGGCATCACGCAAATTGTGTTCAACGCGGAACGGAATGCCTCTGTCCATCACGCCGCCCATGCGCTGAGAAGCGAATGTGTCGTGGCGATCACCGGGCAAGTTATGGCGCGGCCGGCAGAGTCGAGGAATCCAAACCTGCCGACCGGTGACATCGAAGTCTTTGTGGACGCGGTTGAGATCTTGAACGAAGCCAAGACGCCTCCGTTCGTCATCGAGGATGATGCCGACGTCACGGAAGCCGTTCGTCTCAAGTATCGCTACCTCGATTTGCGCCGTCCCAAGATGCAGCGGCTGCTCGCGATGCGGCATGAAGTCACGCAGGCGGTCCGGAGTTTCTTGAATCATGAGGGGTTTCTCGAAATCGAGACGCCGATCCTGACGAAAAGCACACCGGAGGGTGCGCGGGACTATCTGGTGCCCAGCCGAGTCTATCCCGGCATGTTCTTCGCGCTCCCGCAGTCGCCGCAGCTCTTCAAGCAAGTTCTGATGGTGAGCGGGGTTGATCGGTACTACCAGATCGCCCGTTGTTTCAGGGACGAGGATCTACGGAATGATCGCCAGCCGGAGTTCACGCAAATTGATGTTGAGATGTCGTTTGTCGATCGTGACCAGGTCATGAGTGTCATGGAACGGATGATTGTCACGGTCTTCCGCGAGGCTGGCGGCATCCAGCTGCCGACGCCGTTTCCACGCATGACCTATGCCGAGGCGATGGGACGATATGGCTCGGACAAACCGGATCTGCGGTTTGAGATGCCGCTTTACGACGTGACGGCCTTTGGCGCCACGAGTGAGTTCAAGGTGTTTCGGGAAGCCGCCACGAAGGGCAACATCGTCAAGGCCATGATCGTGAAAGGCGGCGGGACTATCGCGAGGAGTCGAATCGATGCACTGGGGGAGACTGCGAGGAGCTTCGGAGCCAAGGGGCTGGCGTGGCTCAAAATCACGTCAGACGGCCAGCTCGACTCGGTTATCGCCAAGTTCCTCGATGCAAAGGCCTTTGCGGCTGCTCTGCCTGAGGCCAAGCCAGGAGATCTCGTCCTGTTCGGTGCGGACAAGCCGTCGATCGTGCACGATGTCATGGGACGGGTCAGATTGTTGCTCGGTGAGGAACTGAACCTGATCGACAAGACGGCCTGGAAGCCGGTCTGGGTGACAGAATTTCCCCTGCTGGACTATTCAGAGGAAGAGAAGCGTTACGTGTTCATGCACAATCCCTTCGCCGCGCCGATGGATGAGGACCTCTCGTTGCTCGATGCGGAACCCTTGAAGGCTCGTGCCAAGGCCTACGACATGGTTCTCAACGGTAACGAAGTTGGCGGAGGGAGCATCCGGAATCACCGAAGCGAGATCCAGCTCAAGATTCTCGACTTGCTGGGGATGAGGAAAGATCAGGCCCAGGCGAAATTCGGTTTTCTACTCGAAGCTCTGGATTACGGCGCGCCGCCGCATGGGGGCATTGCCTTTGGCCTCGACCGGCTCATCATGCTGCTCGGCGGGGCGGATTCCATCCGGGACGTGATCGCGTTTCCAAAGACTCAGAAAGCGCAATGTCCGCTCACCGACGCGCCGTCCTCAGTGGGCCCGGATCAGCTCAAGGAACTTCGCATCAAACTCGACTTGGTGGAGTAAACGGACGGAACTGACACATCATGGCCGGCAATACCTTCGGGCGACTCTTCACGGTGACTTCCTTCGGTGAAAGCCACGGGCCTGCGATCGGTTGCGTGGTCGATGGGTGCCCGCCCGGCATGGCTCTGTCGGCGGAGGACGTTCAAAAGGATCTCGATCGACGAAAGCCCGGGACGTCGCGACACGTAACGCAACGGCAGGAATCCGACATCGTCGAGATTCTCTCGGGTGTGTTCGAAGGGAAAACGACCGGGACCCCCATTGCTCTGCTCATTCGAAACGAGGACGCGCGAGGTCGCGACTACGGTAATCTCGTCGACACGTTTCGTCCGGGGCATGCGGACTATACCTATTGGCAGAAATACGGCATCCGTGACCATCGAGGTGGGGGACGGGCCTCCGCCCGTGAAACGGCGGTGCGTGTCGCGGCTGCGGCCATTGCGAGAAAGTGGCTCACGGAAAAGCACGGCGTCATCATACACGGCTACCTGAGCCGGCTTGGGCCGATCGAGATTCCGTTCAAGACCTGGAGTGCCGTGAGTACAAATCCCTTTTTTGCGGCCGATCCCGATATCGTTCCCAAGCTTGAAGCCTTCATGGATGATTTGCGCAAATCCGGTGATTCTGTCGGTGCGGCGATCACGACTGTCGCGGAACATGTGCCGGTCGGCCTCGGTGGTCCGGTCTATGCGAAATTGGATGCAGACCTCGCGGCGGCGATGATGAGCATCAACGCCGTGAAAGGTGTGGAAATCGGGTCAGGCTTTGCTTCGGTGACTCAACGCGGCTCGGAACATGGCGACGAATTGACACCGGAGGGATTTCTCACCAACCATGCGGGCGGCATTCTCGGTGGCATTTCGACCGGCCAGAACGTCGTCGTCACAATCGGCATCAAGCCGACCTCGAGTGTCCGTCTCCCACGCCGATCGATCGATAAACAAGGTAATCCGGTCACCGTCGAGACGAACGGCCGCCACGATCCCTGTGTCGGTATTCGAGCCACTCCCATCGCCGA
Source organism: Nitrospiraceae bacterium (assembly GCA_035623075.1). Taxonomy (NCBI): domain Bacteria; kingdom Pseudomonadati; phylum Nitrospirota; class Nitrospiria; order Nitrospirales; family Nitrospiraceae; species Nitrospiraceae bacterium. The sequence continues at coordinate 89,422 of DASPUC010000015.1, forward strand.
AGCGATGATGGCGTTGGTCCTCATGGACCATGCCTTACTGCATCGTGCCCAAAATGCCGACGTAAAGACGCCCACCCCGAAGATTGCGGGCTGTCCCCAGAACAGCTCGCACGCCAAGAGCGTCGCCGGACCGGCCAAGATTAACCCCATGCCGGATGAAGCCTAGCCCTTTTATTGAGATTGAACACGCCACGGTGTTTCGAGGCGATGTCTGCGCGCTTCAGGATTTCTCTCTCACCGTCAAGTCGGGCGAACACCTGGCCATTCTTGGCCCCAACGGCTCCGGCAAATCGACTTTTTTAAAATTGCTCGCCGGGGAAATCCATCCGGTTCCGAACGACAACACCCGTATCCGGCTGTTCGGGAACGAGCGGTGGAATGTGTGGGACGTGCGAAAACAGCTGGGATTCGTCTCCCACGATTTGCAGCATCACTATATGGACTATGTGCTGGGGCTCAAGGTGGTCCTCTCCGGTTACTATGCCAGCATCGGGATCTACGGCTATCAGGAATTCGGTTACGCGCAGCTGGCGCGTGCCAGTGAAATCATGGACGAACTCGGCGTGGGTCACCTCAAAGAGCGGCGATTCGCCGACATGTCGACCGGCGAACAGCGCCGATGTTTGCTCGCTCGGGCGTTGGTGCATGATCCGGCCGTGTTGGTCCTCGACGAGCCGACGAGCGGGCTTGATCTCAGCGCCTGCTTTCAGTACCTCGATCTAGTCAGAAAGTCGATGGGGCAAGACAAAACCGTCCTGCTGGTGACACACCACATCCACGAGATTCCGCCGGAGGTCGAGCGGGTGATGATGCTCCAAGCGGGGATCGTTCTGCGCGATGGGAAGAAGCAGGATATCTTGACGGACGCCAACCTATCTCACCTGTTTGGTCATCCGATGATGCTCGTCAAGGCGCACGGTTGGTATCAAGCACTACCTGGCGCACCGGCGTAGACGGGGACGGAGGTCATCCGCCCCCGAGCACTACGGTGAATGTCAAGTCTGTATCGATGCGTCGCACTTTCACCGAGACCCGTTGACCCGGTGTGGTTCGTTCGATGAGATAATTTTTCAGGTGCGCGGCGTCAAGAATCTCCGTGTCATCGACGGCGAGGATGATGTCGTGTTTTTGAATGCCGGCGGATTTGGCCGGGTCCGCCACGTCCTTCACGGCGATGTGCCATCTGGTACCATCTTTGACGGCTGTCATATGGACGCCAAGTTTGGAAAAGCTGAGCGGTTTCCCGTCGATCGCAGCTGCGACGATACGTTGGGCGAGTATGCCTGGGACGGCAAAGGCCATTTGGCTGCAATGGACCTGCGTCTCGTCTTTGTCGGTCTGAATGATCGCATGCATCACGCCGACCATCTCGCCCGCCATGTTGAAAAGTCCACCGCCTGAATTGCCGCTGCAGGCCGAGAGGTCGACCTGTAGCAGTCTGGTCTCGACGGTTTGCAAGAACGTATTCGCGTTGCCGATGCGGCCGAAGGCCATCGTGGGGCCCCAGCCCATCGGGTAACCGATCGTGAACACTTCCGTACCTGGTCCGACGCTGCCCGCTGCGAAGGGTACCGTGGCTGTCATCAAGGGACGGGTCTTTTCGGTGATACGGTAGACGACGACATCAAGATACGCGCTTTCGCCCACGAGCTGGGCCGGTAATTCGTGGAGGTCTGTGGTGATCAGGCGGACGTCTGATGGGAGGGTTGGACCGGACGGGCTGTTCCGTTCAACCGCATGGCGCGCCGTCACCACATATCCGTCGCGTAAGTGAACACCAGTTCCGCGGACGGCAATTTTTCCAGGCTTCTCCGGCGTTCTCGGGTCCTGGGTGTCTTCCAAAATCCCGACTGTGGCCCGTTTGGTCCGTTCAAAAATATCTGTCACGTCTGGCGAAGAAGATCCACCAAGTGCTGGCTGTATCAGCGGTGACGCGAACATCGTACTCCCCGCCATAACCATCGCAAGGAAAGGAGAAAGCCTTCCTTTGCACGGAGCGAAAAATCCCACGAGCAGGTCCTTTCGATTCAGCGGTACTGGCATGACAGTATAGTCAGTTTCATCATGCGATGAAACTGGCTGGGCCTCGTGGTATGGTGAAAGTACTGAAACTCAGGAGGTTGTCAGTGGCCGAGAAATGGAAAATGTTGGCCGGTATATTCGTCGCGATGATGGTATGTGTCGAATCTGCTTCTGCAGCTGAGACGTCAAAGACGTCAGCGCGCGAGGATCATGGTGTCGCGGAACGGCTCGGCGAAGCCGCTGAGAATGTCGGGAAGAAGATCGAGCAGGCAGTGACCGGGGTCGCGAAACAATTCGAGGAACAACGAGTGGGGGAACGATTCGTGGAGACGATCAAGAAGGCTGGCACGAAGACCGGTGAAGAGCTGGAACGTGTCGGAAAAAAGATCGAGGACGCGTTCTCAAAGGAGCCGTGACCCTGGCAGTATCTCTTTACGGCTTCTTGCGAAATCCGAAAAAGACCCCGGCGGCTCCTGATCCAGCCGACGGCAGGTAGCCGGTCAGTAGTTGCTTAAGACTTTCCGCTTCTCCATGCACCCACGCAAGGCTTTGCGAGACGTTCTGTTCGATCACAGGCCAATTAATATCGATCCATCCTGTTGATTTCAACAGCCCGATGAGGGCTAGGAGTACAGCTGCGATCAACGCCGTAATCTTGAGTGCGCGTCGACAGGCCCAGCCGATTAAAAACCCCCCGAGATAACTCCCCCCGACTCGTGCCAAAGTCGGTGACATGAGGTCGTTCATCCAGGCTGCAAGGCCGGCAACCGTGGCGGCTCCCGCTGCCAGAAACGACTTGGCCTGCCAAGGCGGATTGGCGAACACATCGTCCAGCAGCGTCGTTGAGACTCGTGCGTGATGCTGGTCTTGGCTCATAACCTCGAATCCTCGAATGTGTTGCAGGCGGAGGGATCGCCGCGTTCGAGACCTCGTTTGAGCCAAGCCGTCCGCTGTTCGGACGATCCATGGGTCCAACTCTCCGGCTGGACGTAACCTTGCGATCGACGTTGAAGCCGGTCGTCGCCGATCGCCGAGGCGGCGTGCAACCCCGCTTCAAAATCTCCTGGCTCAATCAAATCGCGGTCCCGCTTTGCATGGTATCCCCAGACACCGGCAAAACAATCGGCCTGGAGTTCCAACCGGACCGACAAGGCGTTCGCTTCGCGGTTGGAGGTCTGATGCTGGAGGCGGGTCACCTTGTCGGCGATTCCCAGCAGATTTTGCACATGATGCCCCACTTCGTGAGCGATCACGTAAGCCTGGGCGAACTCGCCCGGCGCGCCAAGTCGATGAGACAGCTCATCGAAAAACGAGAGATCCAGATATACCTTTCGGTCTCCCGGACAATAGAAGGGGCCAACGGCCGACGATGTTGTGCCGCATGCTGAGCGCACCGCACCGGTGAAGAGCACCAGCCGGGGATCTTCATAGGAACGTCCGATCGTCGGAAGGAGTCGGCGCCAGGTCTCTTCCGTATCTGCCAGGACGACAGAGGCGAATGTGCCGAGTCGGTCGTTGGGTGAACCGGTTGAAGCAGTCTGGGTGTCCTCAGGGGCAGGATTCATGCTCTGCATGTCGTTAATCATGTTGAGGATGGTCAGGGGGTTGTTTCCGGTGAAATAACTGATGGCGAGCACGAGGACGATGCCGCTGATGCCGAGACCGGCGCCTCCAACCCGGCCCATGCCACGCCGATCTTCGACGTTCTCGCTTTCTCGTTGGCCTTCCCAGCGCATGAAGCTCCATGTGATGACAATGATGGAGTCCATGGAAGCACATGAAGCAGCGAAGGATCAACAGCTATTCTGTTACGCGGAATTCAACGCGCGTTGTTTCGTGTGATGAGCGTCCATTGGAAGTTCGCGGCGATTGCTGAAGTATTGAGGTCACAATACCCAGGGGCTATACTGTAGTGGAGACTGACGGCGGCCTGACAAGGAGGTGGAGTTATGCCATCTATGATGACCCGTGTAATTGGTATCACGCTCGGGTGCTATGCGGTCCTCGTGAGCGCTTGTACGACAACCCCGACTGGGACGACGAAGGACATATTCGATTTCACGTCCAGCACGACGGGGAGGTCTTGGTATAACGAAGACGGCATGCTCCGTCCAGAGCATCGGCCGATCGCATTTACCACGGACAACTACGAAACAGTGAAGCGAGATATTGCGCGGGGCCAAGGCGAACATCTCGCATCACTGGCCACGCTGCTTGGTGTTTTGCCGACACGAGTTGATGAATTTGGGCTCCTTGCACAGGCACGTTATGCAGCCGTGGAGTCTCCCAAGACGACCCCGGAGGAGATTTTGATCTCCATGAGGAACCTTTTGGACGAACATCCTGATTTGCTCTCCGGACGAAAGGTGAACTGACGGGAGATGTTTGCGGGTAACGGTCGAAGAGCGGATTCCGCAGGACAAGAACGGCGGGAGCACAAACGAAGCGTTGACATGCTACAGAACGGGAAGCCTGGGTTCGACCAGACTTCCCGTCAATCCCCGCCCTCCTAGTTCGATTGAGCCTTGAGTTGCCCCGCTATCTCTTTTAAGTCTCGGGGATATAAGATAATCTCGATCCGCCGGTTGGAGGCCCGGCCTTCTTCGGAATCGTTCGAGGCGATGGGGCGAGTCTCCGCGTAGCCAACAGCCGATAAATATTGACGATCCACACCGCCCTGATCGATGAGAAATCTCACCACAGTCGTGGCCCGAGCCGTGGAGAGTTCCCAATTTGTTTTGAAACGGTCCTGCAACTTTGTGCTGATCGGCACGTTATCGGTGTGACCTTCGATACGAATCTGTTTGTCCGTGACAGTTTTCAAGACATCACCGACCTGTTTCAAGACTTTTACTCCCGCCGGTTTGACTTCCGCCTTCCCTGAATCGAAGAGGACGCGGTCAACCATGTTGATCGTGAGGCGGTCCCGCACCTGTTGAATCGTGATATTACCCTTCGCGATTTCGTCTTGCAGTGATTTAGACAGTTCCTGCTGGGTGCGGGTCAGGCGTGCAATTTCTTCCTCTTTGGCCTTTCGTTCCTGCTCGAGGCGCGCCCTTTCAGCTTCTTCGGATTTTAGGCGCTGGCGCTCCTGTTCCAGGCTGGCCGCGAGACCTGATTGCTCCTGACGGAGTTGTTCCCGTTCTTGAGCGATCCTGGCGGCATTGGCTTCTAGCTCGGTGGCATGTTTCTGGAGCTTCATGATCTGGTCCTGGGCAGAGGCATTTCCACTGGTCATTTTCTCTTCAAGATCCTTGATTTGCCCCTGCACGGCACCCAATTCGTTGTTTAGCCGTCCCTTTTCCTGCTCGAGGCTATCAAGTTTGGATTGTAAATCTCCGGAACGTGCTTCAAGAGCCGCCCGTTCCTTCTCCAACGAAGCAGCCTGTTGTTCAGCAGCCTTGCGTTGGCTCGATTCCTGGTCGAAGTTCTGTTGCAGGCTGGCTAACTGCTGCTGAAACTGGTCATTCTGAGATTGCTGAGCTTGAGACTTTTTCTTCAAGGCCTCTAATTCAGCTGCTTGCTGGGCCGACAGCTTCTTGGCCGCTTCCAACTCGTTCAGGGTCTTCGTATGAGTTTCGGAACTGACACAGCCGACGGTCACCATCGCATAGATTGCGACCATTAGTAGAGGAGCGCGGTGGACGGTTGAATGCTCGAACCCTCGTCGCATAGGAGCCTCCTTAAATAGAAAATGAATAGCGAACCTTCTGGAGACGCGAGCAATCTCGATGCCTATAGGCGGGATAGAACCTATGATAGGAATCGATTTCTTCTCAAAGGGTTGGAGAGGAGGTTAGTGTCTCAGCGGTAGTGGAACAATTCGTCCTGTCCCATTATTCAACGAGTGATGTAGGAAAGGCCATACAGTTCGACAGGGGAATGGATTCAGGACACAGGGGTCCCTCTTGCATCGGTCCGATACAAAAGAAAGGCACGGCTACGTAGCCCACCGCGTGGAGGAGGCGCAGCGAGGGCTGCGCCTCCCCTCAATCGATTACTTGCCGCCCATGTCCTTCTTCTCGCTCTTCTTCTCGTCATCCGCTTTCGGGCCGGTCACGTCCTTCTTGTCCTTCTGTTCCGCGGGAGCCGGGTCCCCGGCGAAGGAGACGGCGGTGCCGATACCAAACGTGAGAAATGCGGTGAGGGCGAGCAAACTTGCAACGCGAGTCATTGGAAAACCTCCTTGATAAGTTGGATGACCGCCACAATGGCGGACGATCCGTGTGCAATGCCTGTGACCATCTATTTAATTGGGCGAGGCACTCGTTGTTGAGAGCAAGCGAAATGCCTCGTATCATAGGTGGGTGAAATGCACCAAGGTCATGAACGCCTATTTCGAAAGACACTGCAATTGCTGGGGTTACGAAGAAATCCCCAAAGTCGTCGATAGAACATGGGCAATACGTAACACAGAGCGGCAGTAGTGCCTGTAGGAGGTCCCCTACAGGGGATGATTCAAGCAAATTGTTGCCAACTGGATAAGCAACTTACTCAGAATCAATGAATGACAAGATCAGTCTGGACTCAAAGATTCTGGCTCCGCGCCTCCAGTTGAATCCAGGTGTCTCTCAGCCTGCATCGGAAACAGAGGCTACGATGGTATTGGTCGTTGTCTCGCGCCTCATCTAGTCAGCAGCCCAATAGCGCACAAATCGTTTGAATCTGTCGAGCCAGTCGATTTATGCTTCAGTCCTTTCCGGCGGAGTGTCAATGAAGGCAGCACAAATCAGGGAGGATGCGAATGTTTCCTACACCTCGGCGGTGGAATGGGAAACCAAGCTCATGGTGGACGAGAAGTTCTCCATGCCGCATTTGCTCGGTCGGACGCTCGCGCGCCGCGTTTTCACGTCGACATACTACGACACACCGGATCACTGCTTGGCCCGCGCCTGTATTACCCTACGGTATCGTTTGGAGGGTCATTTAGGAGTCTGGCAGCTCAAATTACCCCTCAATGGCCGTCGACGAGAAATTGAGTTGCGAGGGGAGGCTCGCGAAGTCCCGCTTGTGTTCTCTGAGGCGCTCGTCGTTCACCTGGAAGGCAAGCAACTGGTTCCCATCTCGATATTGCGTACGTGGAGAACAGGGATACGTGTGCAAGTGGCGGGCGGAGGCGAGGCTGACGTCGTTCTCGACTCCGTGTCCGTCCTGATGGGCGGCCAAATTGTCCAACGTTTTCGGGAACTCGAGATTGAATGGCTGAAGGGGAACAGTCACATCGGGAACGGACTGGTCGAGAAACTTCACAAAGCAGGGGCGCGACCGCACGACGGGCGACCAAAGCTGTTTCGAGCCCTCTCAGCTTCATACGGCGAGCCGGTCGCAATTCCGGAACGTGCTTCAGTTCGCGAATGTCTTCGAGCGTATCTCTCTCGCCAGGTTCAGGTCTTAAAACGGTTCGATCCTGGGACTCGGCTCGGAGGGGAGCCAGAGGATCTGCACCAAATGCGGGTGGCGGTAAGGCGGTTGCGGGCCGTGTTTCGTTCGGTACGGAGAGAGTTGGATTCCACATGGGAGGCTCCGCTGGTGTCCGGACTCTCGTGGCTGGGACAGTTGTTCGGGTTCGCACGCGACTTGGACGTCCAACTGGAATACTTCCGAAGTGAAGCGTCGCACCTCAATCTACGGGACCGTAAGCCACTTGAACGATTCGTGTCGCATCTCGAAGAGGAACGGGCCGGTGCGCAACGGGCACTGGTCGGCGAAATGAAGAGCGCCCGCTACCTTGGATTTCTCAGCAAATTGGACCAGGCTGTGTCCGAACCGGTCGTTGTAGAATCGGATCGCAGGATTGAGGACATTGCCGCTGGTGCGTTCAAAAAATTATCTGTGGCAATGCGGGAGTTGCCAAGCGTACCTTCGAATGCGGATCTCCACCGCTTGCGGATCAAAGCAAAACGCGCTCGCTACGTATCCGAATTGGCTGAGTCGTCCGGTGGAAAGTCGGCGAGCCGATTCATCAAAGTGGTGAAGGCGTATCAGGATCTGCTGGGAACCCACCATGATGCCGTGCTCGCCGAGCAATATGTGAGGGAGTTTGTGGCGAGCCTTCCCGGTGAGCGAGCCGCGTTCGTGGCCGGTTTGTTGATGGCCAGAGCGCACCAGCGACGGGACCATGTGCGAGAGACATTTCGATCTGCCTGGAAACGCGTCAAGAAACGTGGGAGGAAGGCCTGGGGTTAGGTTCTTGGAGGATCAGCTGTCCGCCATGCGATCATCGGGACTCGGTTGGGTCGATGATACGCGACGCAACCATGCCTCGCTCATCCTACGCTAGCTGAATACATCCTCAGCCACACATCCGTGCCTCCGTGACCCATCGACCTCTCCCGGTACTTCGTTGAACCTTCGACCAACGAACAATCCCCGTATCGTTGTGGATTCCATGAGAATCTATTTTGATTCTCCGATAGTCACTCCTGTACGGCGACATAGTCCTTCGCACCGCAAATATCTTTGAAAATACTGGCAACACCGATACCCGGCTTTGCACCGTTGTTCTGGAATGCCTGTTGCGATGCAAGGGTTCCGGTAGCCAGCCGATCAGCGTGTCGACTGAACGTGGCTGTACATGATCGCGATATGAGACCTGTTCTATGGAGCGACGCCAGACTCTCCGATTGAAGGTTCAGTTCCGAAGTGCGTTCTCCGCACCGGACGTGGTGGAGGGCGACGGGACGGTCGTGGATCTATCTGACACCGGTTGTCGCATTGCGACGTTGGTCAAGGTGCCTCGTGAGACCAATCTCGAGGTCAAGCTGAGCTTACCCGGCGACCTAATCCCGGTCACCATCGAATCCTCCATTGTCCGCTGGTCGTGGGAGCACGAATTTGGCGTGCAGTTCCTGAAAACTCGGGAAGAAGACCGTGCGCGACTTGCTCACTATGTCCAAAAGATCCAGTCCAGCGCTTCCTCTCCCCAAACTCCATGAACGCGTGACCTTCCTTTGGATCCTGTCCCCCGATCTGATTTGGAATCAGCCATAAAAGAGCGGTAATATGGCGCCAAGAAGCGAGAGCTGCGGCACCCGCTGAGGCAATGGGCCGTGAAATCCACACTCCTGATCGCGCTCGCCGGTTTCTGTGTGGCCACGGGCTGTTCTGTGTTCATCCCGAAAGAGTGCCGTTACTTGAAGGTGGCCGAAGGACGGGCGACCGGCGAAGAGGTGCAGCACAATCTGGGAGTGCCGCGAGAAAAAATATATCTTCCGACAGGCGGATCACTCTGGCACTACGAAGTGCTGGAAGAGCAGCCCACGCATCGAGGGTCGCCGACAGGATTCTGGTGTGATGAATACCGACTGACTTTTGGCCCGGACGGGGTACTCCGCCGCTGGACCCATCGATCGTTCTTTCATGGTGGAGAACTCAGGCCAGAGCCGTGCCGAGCTGGCTCTGAACGATTGGCGTTGTAATCATCGTCTAGCTACGGTGAGTCCTCATTCACCATTAATCGGTACCTCTCTTCTCGTGGGCGATGTCGGCAGATAAGCCGCTGTCGACTCACTTGACCTGTATCGTCCAGCCTGATAGCTAAGACCTCGCTGGCCAGAACGTTCCGAACATCTCAAGGACACTCGCGTCTACAATGACGGCTGACCCAATATTCTTTCGCGATCTCGCGTATGTGTTATTGGCTGCTCTTCTCGGAGGCAGTGCGGCTTGGTTGCTTAAACAGCCGCTCATCGTCGGGTATGTGCTTGGCGGCATCCTTATCAGCCCGTTCACGCCTGGTCCGGCCGTCTCCAATCTTCACCGTTTTGAAGCAGTGGCCGAGCTGGGGGTCGTTCTCCTGATGTTTTCCATCGGGATCGAGTTCTCCTTGCGCAACCTTCTTCGTGTGAAATGGGTCGCACTTTTAGGCGGCTTCTTGGGGATCCTCTTGTCGATGGGCCTGAGTTTGGCTGTAGGGTCATGGCTCGGCTGGAATGTCGTCGAGTCCGTCGTGATCGGAGCGGTGACCTCGGTCGCGAGCACGATGGTGCTCGTGCGTCTCCTGCTTGACAGGGGCGAGTTACAGTCACGCCATGGAACCGTCATGGTCGGCATTACGCTGGTGGAAGACCTGGCTGTCGTGGCCTTGACAGTGCTGCTGCCGACATTGGGTTCGATCGGGCAGGGAGGCTGGTTGCAGATCGTCGTGGCGTTTGGAAAGTCGGCAATTTTCCTCGCCCCTGTGGTGTATTTTGCGAGCAAGGTCGTCCCGCCGATCTTGGCGCGCGTGGCGCGAACTCAAAATCAAGAGCTGTTTCTGCTGGTCGTGCTGTCCTTGGCGGTCGGGACTGCCGCCCTGACTCAGGCGATCGGGTTGTCAGTGGCGCTGGGAGCGTTTTTAGCCGGTCTGTTGATTAGCGAATCGGAATATGCCTATCAGTCCTTCGCCCGGTTACTCTCGCTTCGGGATGCGTTCGTGGCGATGTTTTTCGTGACAATCGGGACGTTGATCGACCCGACGATCATTTTCCAGAATTGGCCGCTGCTGGCCACGGTGATCGGACTCGTCGTGTTCGGGAAGCTGATGATCTGGACCGGAGTCGTCCGACTCTTCGGCTATTCGATCGGGACGGCTTTTCTCGTCGCGCTAGGGCTCACTCAGATCGGCGAATTCTCGTTTGTCTTGGTCGGCGTTTCCCGGTCGGCCGGCCTGGTCGGAAACGAAGTGTACAGTGCTACGCTCGCAGCCTCTCTGATCACGATCTTCCTCAACACGCAGCTGCTCTCCATCGTGCCCAGGTGGATTCCGATCGGTTCGTATGCCTCAGCGAAGGTCGATCAATCAGGCGCTCCTATCATGACTGGCACCCGAACGACGTCTCAGCACTAACCTGAAGGTCATTTCGTCGGAAAGGATTGCCCTGGGCAGGAAGAGTCGTATACTAAATTATCAGCGGGGTCCGCAGTGCGATTCATGACGCAGACGGAGTAAATGATTGCAACCTGCACCAGGCAATCACCAAATTCATCGCATTCCTCAAACATTCAGAGAGGTCCACAATGTGGCATCGCATGACCGGGATGAATAGAGCGGCGGCCATGCTGCTGGCTCTACTCGCCGATACAGCATTCGCTGCGCCTGTACAGGTCGCGACTCCAGAACCGGTCCCCTATGCCGAATTCAAGCAGATCAAGAAATTTGTGTCGGTCGAGGTGCAGACTCTAGGCACCGCGGAAAAGATCGGACTGAAGAAGGCAGAACTGACTGACGTGACGCGATTGACGTTTCTCAAAAAACTCCCGGGGGTTCCACTCGTCGGGTCCGGTGGTCCCCCTGCCGACGGGACTGACCGGCTGAATCAACTCGGTTTTCTCACGTGCGAAGTCTGGACAGTCGGCGAAGAATACATGGTCGCCTATCACATGGACTGCAATGCCGGCTCCTATCTCATGCCAAGAATGCCGGGAAGCCTGTGGAATCGGGCGATTCTCGGCTACGGGCCCAAGGATCAAATTCCCGACGCAGTCCACAACGGTCTGAAGGCCATGGTCGAGCAGTTTGCAGCGACCTTTTTGAATGTGCGGGGCGAAGGGGAAATCCGGTAGGGGCCGAATCGGCCCAAGACAGCATTTCCCCGGCGAGGCATTCGGCTAAACGTGCAAGCGAAATGCAGTACGACACTCGTCGTACTGGGTGCGCTCGTAGCCCTGGCAGTTTTCTTCGCCCTGTACCTCAGCACCCTGAGCGGGTTTTCTCAGCTCGCCCTTCGAGACGACCAACTGACGGTTCGCTACATCCTGCCCGAACGCGACATGGTTCTATCGTTCAGCGAAGTGATGAACGTGCAAGAGGAGCAGGCCTACAAAGGTCGGTGGCGCCTCGTTCTCACCACAGAGACGAGCGGGACCTATGAGAGTTCATTAGCTTCTCGAACGGATGTCCGCAAGGCCGGAGACTTTCTCAGACGGCAGATGACTCAGCCATATTCCCTTCCCCGGTGAATCCTGGGTGCTCCTCTTGGCGGACCGAAACCAAACCAGGCCGATACCCTAGTGCTTCGAACCAAACCCTGCTGGAAACTCTCCGCATGCTTGGCTACACTGCGCTGTCACTTGCGTGACGACCGACGACAAGGCCAGAAACATGATCCCTCATTCCGTCCTTTCCTTGAATCGAAAGTTCGCTACCGCGACTGCAGGCCTCCTGTCCCTCATCATCGCTGTCACGGGCTGCCAATCTGTCGAACCGAGCAAGCAAAACGGCCGTCGGTCTCCGGACATCGAGAAGGAAATCGGTGATGCGAATCGAATCGCCGTGCTCAACCTATTGTCGGAGGCGTCCTTGACGCACTGCGACGACCTCGTGTGAAGTATGGAGCGCAAGCTCGATCACAATTCCAGCACAAAACATTCTCGGTCATTCGAGAAACCGCAAATGTATTCGTGCCTGACGGCACATTTATCGAATACATAATGGAGAGTTATGAGCGGGGCTATCTCAGCATCCTTCTTGCGAGCAGTTATGTCCGAATGCACAAAGTCGAGGACGCCAAAGTCGAGTTGCGAGACTTGGATCATGAACTATTCGCGCCGATCTACAACTTTGGAGAAGATCCGGTCAACCTTTTGCTTTCTGCGGTCCTGTGGGAACAGCTCGGGGATGTCGGTGAAGCCCGCGTGGACTGGCTCCGCCTGAGAGACTTTCGAATATTTACGATGCGGGAGGATCCGCCGCTTCGCCTGTTTGCCGAAGAGCGGGTCAATCAAATCGACAACAGAGAAGAGATCGCTCCGGAATGGCATGTGTACCTGGTCGGGCGGTTTCCCCGGCTCGACTGGGATCTGCGATTCAGCAACTCCACGAGCGGGTATTTTTCCATCACTCCCACAGAACCGTTCATGGCGTCCTGTGCGTCAAGCACAGGCGTATTGGTATCGACGGAAAGCTGGTTTAACAAGATCGCGATCCGTCACAGCCATGCCTATCATCCGTTGCTGAACATTCAGACGTGGATTCGCCTTCCGGTTGGTTTGACGTACAGCCTGATTCCCGTCGCTGCCGGGGCAGGAATCATGGTCGGAGGGTGTATGCTCGATGCTGCTGGGAACGGCAAAGGCTCACTCTGTCAACTTTCGGTGGTCGGTGGGGTAGCGCTGATGCGGACGGCACCTCAGGTGCTGGAGGGAGCATTGCGCCCGGATCTGCGACACTGGGAGCGGGTCCCGGCTGCAGTTGTGGTCACGAGAGCCTCAGCGCCTGATCAAGAGCCTTGTTTATTGAAGGAGCGCTCTGACGTAAAACGCTTGCTTTAGGCAAGTGCTGAGGAGAGTGTCTGGCTCGACCGTTAGCTCGCCTGAGCTTTCGTTAGTGAGGCGGATCCTGTCTCGGTCATTCACTGAAATCCCCGCTGCTTGATCCCACCGTTCCTCTTGGATACGATCGATGCGCTGATCAAAGGAGGAAGGTGGGGTATGGTCGCAGGGATCGCCTGTTTAATCGGCGCGGTGTTTCTTCTAGTTTCCGCCGTGGATATCCTCACGTTCCTCATGCCGTCTTCTCCCAGAACCGGGATGCCTGGGACTTGGGATCCAGTTAAGCTCGCGTGGATGGGCACACTCTGTGCGGCCGCCTCTTTGTTTCACGGCATGAATGCGTGGCGGCTATTCCTGCCATCATCCTCGCAGCGTGCTATCGCCGAACGATGGTCTCCGCTCGCGATTCTGCTATGGTGGGGGGCAGCGGTCCTAGGTCTCCTGGTCAACTATCCGATTCCGTATTTCAACCACCATGTCGATAAGTTCTTCCTGATTCTCGGTTTGGTGGTGGGTTGGGGAGCCTGGTTGTGTCTGCATCCGGCCAGCCTGGGAATGGTCCTTGAGAGCCATGCGTATAGTTGGGTCCGGGTGGCAATGATCAATGGGCTGATCTTCTTTGTGCTTGCCGAGATCATACTGCGGCTGGCGGATCCCGTCTTGGCCCGGAGCGGGCTATTCAGCGTTTCATACGATACACCCGGCGGAGGGATTCCCCACCAGGTAGTGGATGCCACGACCATGCGGACCAATTCCCTTGGGTTCCGGGATCGTGAGCGAACTCTGGAGCGGACGTCGCAATCTGCGCGAATTGTAGCAATTGGTGATTCATTCACCTGGGGATCGGGGGTAACTTATGACGAAACTTTTGTTTCGTTGGTTGAACGCGGGCTTCAAGCCGCTGACCCGCGTGCGGAGGTAATTAATCTTGGGTTAGTCGGCTACCAGCCCGAGGATTATCTCTCCTTGCTAGAATCGCACGGCCTGGCCTATCAACCTGACCTCGTGCTCATCAATTTCTATATCGGAAACGACCTCATGCCCGCACAGGGTTCACAGCTAATCGTGGCGGGTCAACGGCGGCGCGCGCATATCAATGGGAACTGGTTTCATGATCATCTGTCTTGGGACCACTGGTATCTTGCTCATGATCTCGAGTACGCGTGGATCGTGGGAACGGCGCGTATGCGGCAAGCAAGGGGACAATCCGATCTTGGGTTTATGACTCCGGCACCGGCAATCCAGACTGGTGCGCGCGAGCCTCCAACGCCGTTCTCCGGCTGGAGCCCGCGATATCTCCGTATGATCCAAGGGATGGGAGATCAATATCTCAAGTACGATACCGAGGCATTTCTCGGACGGTGGAACGAGACCCGGGCGATCTTGGAGAAGATCGATGTGCTCCTGCATGGGCTGGGAGTCCCATGGGTCCTGGTGTTGTTACCGGCCGAAGAACAAGTCGACCGGGAGCTGCAGCGACTGTATGTGAAAATGCTCGGAGGCGCACCTGAACGCTATGATTTTGGCAAACCCCAACGGCTCTTGGAGGAGTGGGCCGTGGGCAGAGGTGTGAAGGTAATCGATCTTACGCCAGCCTTTCTCGCCAACGTGTCACAAGCCCGTCTATTCATCGATAACGATATTCACTTGAACCGCAATGGTCATGCCTTGGCTGCTTCGTCGATCCTGCGGGAACTTCAGCCAGACCTTGCCAAGACAAGTCGGAGTCTTCGACTTCGCGATGGGGGCTGACTGCTCTGGGGTCTCTTTCAACGCCGAGGTCTAGTGCCGTCTATGGAGTAATGTCCGCTTGCTTCGTGACAAGAGGGGGGAGTGATGACAAAGCGCTCGCTGAGCCTGAAGGAAGTTCCAGACTGTTCTCATCGCTGCAAGAGCTTTCGAACCCAATATCGAGCCATGCGCGATAAACCTCAAGGGGAGCCTCCGGCGAACTCTGTCACCGACGTGAGATAGCACTCCATCAGAGTCCACTCGCTCGTTTCTTCAATTGGCACGGCGCCTTAGGGCACCCTTGCTTAAAGAGATAAGCGCTACTGGAATCGAAATGGAGGCCTTTTCAGCCGACTGACTCAACATCCGCGATGATCGTGTAATAGCCGGATGCCCTCGCGGGCTACGGTTGACTCAGGCCTACTTTCAGAAATTCCGGATGTCGACACGCACTTCTTTTCGTACATTTTGATGCTCGACCAGGAGCTTAGCCGGAAGTGTGATGCGTTGCGTCACGCTTCTGTAAGGACCCCCGCCAACTTCGAGGATGCGGTCTCCTTCTTGTAATCCCGCATT